>NZ_AQPL01000128.1:0-24693 GCF_000395345.1 Cupriavidus sp. WS
GTGGACCTGAGCGCGAACGTGCCGCTGAACTTCTGGGACCTGACGGCGAACGCGCACATCGGCTACCAGAACGTGAAGCACGTGGACAGCGCCTCGTACACGGACTGGAAGCTGGGCCTGACCAAGGACCTGGGCAAGGGTTTCGCGCTGGCGATCGCGTATATCGACACCAACGCGCACCGCTCGGTCTATACCAATACCTCCGGCCGCTATGTCGGCCGTGCCACGGCCTGGGCTTCGATCACCAAGACTTTCTAAACAAGCGTGAGGTAGGGCGGGCGGCCGGTGCATACTCGGCCGCGCTGCCCAGAGGAGAAATCGGATGAAACTCATCATCGCTGTCATCAAGCCGTTCAAGCTCGACGAGGTGCGCGAAGCGCTCTCCGACGTCGGCGTGTCCGGCATCACCGTGACCGAGGTCAAGGGCTTCGGTCGCCAGAAGGGCCATACCGAGCTGTACCGGGGCGCGGAGTACATCGTCGACTTCCTGCCCAAGGTGAAGATCGAAGTGGCGGTCCCGGACGACGTGGTGGACCGGGCCATCGAGGCGATCGAAAAATCGGCGCGCACCGGCAAGATTGGCGACGGCAAGATCTTCGTCGCCCCGATCGAGCAGGTCATCCGCATCCGCACCGGCGAGACCGGCGGCGATGCGCTGTGACGCACAGCCCAACGACAAGAGGTTAATCACATGAAATCCTGGTTCAAGCGCATCCTGACAACCGGCGCCGTGGCGCTGGCCCTGGGCACGGCCGGCCTCGGCCTGGCCACGCAAGCCGTGGCGCAGGACAAGCCTGCCGCCGAAGCGTCGGCCCCGGCCGCCGCTGCCGCGGCACCCGCGCCCGCGCCCGCAGCGGCCGCGCCTGCCGCGGCGGCCGCCGCCGCACCGGCCGCCGCGCCCGAGGCTGCCCCGGCACCTGTGCCCAACAAGGGCGACACCGCCTGGCTGCTGGTCGCGACCGCCTTCGTCATCCTGATGACGCTGCCCGGCCTGGCCCTGTTCTACGGCGGCCTGGTCCGTTCGAAGAACATGCTGTCGGTGCTGATGCAGTGCCTGGTGATCTTCTCGCTGGTGTCGCTGCTGTGGGCCATCTACGGCTACAGCTTCGCCTTCACCGAGGGCAACGCCTTCTTCGGCGGCACCGACCGGCTCTTCATGAAGGGTCTGGTCGCCGACGCCGTGACCGCGACCTTCAGCAAGGGCGTGGTGGTGCCGGAACTGGCCTTCTTCGCCTTCCAGTGCGCCTTCGCGGCGATCACCTGCGGCCTGATCATCGGCGCCTTCGCCGAGCGCGCCAAGTTCTCGGCGGTGCTGGTGTTCGTGGTGCTGTGGTTCACCTTCGCCTACATCCCGATGGCCCACATGGTCTGGTTCTGGCCGGGTCCTGACGCCTACACCGACGCGGCAGCAGGCGCGGCGGCCACGGCCAAGGGCGGCTGGCTGTTCCAGAAGGGCGCGCTCGACTACGCCGGCGGCACGGTGGTGCACATCAACGCGGCCGTGGCCGGCCTGGTGGGTGCCTTCATGTTCGGCAAGCGCATCGGCTTCGGCCGCGAGGCACTGCGTCCGCACAGCCTGACCTTCACGATGGTGGGTGCTTCGCTGCTGTGGTTCGGCTGGTTCGGCTTCAACGCCGGCTCGGGCCTGGAAGCCAACGGCGGCGCCGCGCTGGCCTTCGTCAACACGCTGCTGGCCACCTGCGCCGCGGTGCTGGCCTGGACCTTCGGCGAGTGGATCAGCAAGGGCAAGCCGTCGATGCTGGGCGGTGCCTCGGGCGCCGTGGCCGGCCTGGTGGCGATCACCCCGGCGGCCGGCTTCGTCGGCCCGATGGGCTCGATCGTGATCGGCATCGCCGCGGGCCTGCTGTGCCTGTGGGGCGTGACCGGCCTGAAGAAGCTGCTGGGCATGGACGACTCGCTGGACGTGTTCGGCGTGCACGGCGTGGGCGGCATCCTGGGTGCGCTGCTGACCGGCGTGTTCGCCGCGCCGAGCCTGGGCGGCACGGGTGTCTACGACTACGTGGCCAACAAGGTCGCCGACGACTATTCGATCGCCGGCCAGGTGTGGATCCAGTTCGAAGGCGTGCTGACCACCATCGTGTGGTCCGGCGTGGTGGCCTTCGTGGCCTACAAGCTGGTGGATATGCTGATCGGCCTGCGGGTGCCGGAAGAAGAAGAGCGCGAGGGTCTGGACATTACCTCGCACGGCGAGACCGCGTATGAGGCCTGATCGTAAAGGTGTTGTGCTGGAGAGCTGATTGGGAATCTTCTCTCAGGAGTTTCGCCCGGCCTTGTGCCGGGCTTTTTTCATTCTGGTGCCGGCATCGTGGCGGCTTTGGCGCCGAACCTGCCGGCATCGTGCGCCGCCGGCGCCCGGCGGTGCCTTACGCACACTGCCGGCATGGACTTTTCGCCAAGTGCTTAAATCCGATCTTAAAAAGCTTCAATTGTTTTAGGGGGGCGGCGCACATACAGTGCGAGTGAGGCAGTTTCCTCCACCTGCAGAACGCTCCCCGTATCTGTCAGGCCATTTGAAAGCGCGACGAACGTCGCGCTTTTTTTTGTCCCGGCGCCCCGGCGCGGCCCTCGGCCCGGGAGGCTGGCGGCTGGCGCGCGGCCCCCTTTGCGTCCCCCTTTTAATCCGGCCCGCCACCCCCATATTCTTCATCCTCTTGCCGGTGCTCGCATATGCTTATTCAGGCGGCGCCAGCAGCCAATTGGCCGTTCCTCTACAATCTGGGCGAACGATAAAGACGATCAATAGGATGTATATGGTCCCGCATCTCATCACCGCGCTGAACGGTCCGCTGCTCGAACTGGAAAAAAAGATCCTGGACGCGACGCCGTCCATCGAGCGCTGGTTCAGGCTGGAATGGCAGGAACATACGCCTCCGTTCTACTGTTCGGTGGACCTGCGCAACGCCGGTTTCAAGCTGGCCCCGGTCGATACCAACCTGTTCCCGGGCGGCTTCAACAACCTCGCGCCGGAGATGCTGCCGCTGGCGGTGCAGGCCGCGATGGCCGCGATCGAGAAGATCTGCCCGGACGCCAAGAACCTGCTGCTGATCCCCGAGCGCCACACGCGCAACATGTTCTACCTGCAGAACGTGGCGCGCCTGTCGCTGATCATGCGCCAGGCCGGGCTCAACGTGCGCCTGGGCTCGCTGTCCGAGGACATCACCGAGCCTACCCCGATCGAGCTGCCCGACGGCCAGACGCTGGTGGTCGAGCCGCTGGCGCGCCTGGGCGTGCGCGGGCGCCGGCTGGGCCTGAAGGACTTCGATCCCTGTTCGATCCTGCTCAACAACGATCTCTCGGCCGGCATCCCGCCGATCCTGGAGAACATCAACGAGCAGTACCTGCTGCCGCCGCTGCACGCGGGCTGGTCGACGCGGCGCAAGACCAGCCACTTCGCCGCCTATGACGAGGTGGCCAAGAAGTTCGCCAAGCTGATCGACATCGACCCGTGGATGGTCAACCCGTACTTCGCCAAGTGCTCGGGCATCGATTTCCACGAGCGCGTGGGCGAGGAAGCGCTGGCCGACTCGGTCGAGGCGGTGCTCAAGAAGATCGCCAAGAAGTACCGCGAGTACGGCATCAAGGAAACGCCCTACGTGGTGGTCAAGGCCGACGCGGGCACCTACGGCATGGGCATCATGACCGTGCGCGACCCGTCCGAGGTCAAGGGGCTGAACCGCAAGGAACGCAACAAGATGAGCGTCGTCAAGGAAGGCCTCGAGGTCAACGACGTCATCATCCAGGAAGGCGTGCACACCTTCGAGAAGGTCAACGAGGCGGTGGCCGAGCCGGTGGTGTACATGATCGACCGCTACGTGGTCGGCGGCTTCTACCGCGTGCACACCGGCCGCGGCAACGACGAGAACCTGAACGCGCCGGGCATGCATTTCGTGCCGCTGGCGTTCGCGCCCAACGGCATCCCGGACAGCCATGCCAAGCCGGGCGCGGCGGTGCCGAACCGTTTCTACATGTATGGCGTGGTGGCGCGGCTGGCGCTGCTGGCGGCCTCGCTGGAACTCGAGAAGACCGACCCCAATCCGATTCTGTAAGGCGGCGCCGCCCCCGGGCGGCGCCCCGACGTGCCGCGCGACGCGCGCGGCGATCCTGTCACCCGGGACGAGCCATCATGCGCATTCTGTTTATTACCGACCCGCTGGACACCTTCAAGACCTACAAGGACTCCACCTACGCCATGATGGTGGAGGCGGCCGCGCGCGGCCACGCGCTGTTCGTCTGCCTGCAGTCGCAGTTGTCGCTGTCGGCGCACCAGGTCGAGGCGGTCGCGAGCCCGCTGCAGCTGACCGGCGACGCCCATGACTGGTACCGCGCCGGCGAGCCGTCGCTGCAGCCGCTGACCGGCTTCGACGCGGTGCTGATGCGCAAGGACCCGCCGTTCGACATGGAATACGTGACCAGCACCTGGCTGCTGGAGCTGGCCGAGTCGCATGGCGCCAACGTGTTCAACAAGCCGCAGGCGGTGCGCGACTTCTCCGAGAAGCTGGCGATCGCCAAGTATCCCCAGTTCATCACGCCGACCCTGGTCACGCGCGATGCCGAGCGCATCCGCGCGTTCCACGCCGAGCACCGCGACGTCATCCTCAAGCCGCTCGACGGCATGGGCGGCATGGGCATCTTCCGCGTCGGCGCGGACGGCCTGAACCTCGGCTCCATCATCGAGACGCTGGGCGAGAACGGCGCGCGCACGCTGATGGCGCAGCGCTACATCCCCGAGATCAAGGACGGCGACAAGCGCATCCTGCTGATCGGCGGCAAGCCGGTGCCGTATGCGCTGGCGCGCATTCCCAAGGACGGCGAGGTGCGCGGCAACCTGGCCGCGGGCGGCACCGGGCGTGCGCAGGAGCTGTCGCGGCGCGACCGCGAGATCGCCGAGGCGCTGGCGCCGGGGCTGTGGCAGCGCGGCCTGCTGCTGGTGGGGCTGGACGCGATCGGCGACTACCTCACCGAAGTCAATGTGACGAGCCCGACCTGCTTCCAGGAAATCACGCAGCAGACCGGCTTCCGGGTGGCCGCCATGTTCATCGACGCGCTGGAGCAGGCGGTGCAGGCCCGCGCGGCCTGAGCGCCCCGCCGGAGGCGGGGCGTCCTGGCCGATTCGCGGGCTGGAGCGCCTGCTACAATCGCGTCAATCCAACGGATTCACCACCATGGCAGGCATCCTGATCATCGCGCACGCCCCGCTGGCTTCGGCATTGCGCGAGTGCGCCGCCCACGTCTACTGCGGCCAGCCGCAGCGGCTCGAAGCGATCGACGTCATGCCCGACGCCGAGCCGGCCGCCGTGCTGGCCGAAGCGCGGCGCCGCCTGGCGGAAATCTGCGAGGACAACGGCGCGCTGGTGCTGACCGACATCTTCGGCGCCACGCCGGCCAACATCGCCGCGCGCCTGGCCGAGCCGGGCCGCGTCAGGGTGCTCGCCGGCGTCAACCTTCCCATGCTGGTGCGCGCCATTTGCTACCGTACCGAGAAGCTCGACCAGCTCGCCCTCAAGGCGCTGGCCGGCGGCTCGCAAGGGGTGCTGCAGGTAGGCTCCACCACCGTCCAGAACCAGATCGCAAATCATCCCGACAAATATGCTGCAGAGGGACACCAACATCATCAATAAGCTCGGGCTGCATGCCCGCGCTTCCGCCAAGCTGACGCAGCTGGCGGGCAGTTTCGTGAGTCAGGTCAAGATGTCGCGCAATGGCCGGCAGGTCGACGCCAAGAGCATCATGGGCGTGATGATGCTGGCCGCCGGCATCGGCTCGACCGTGACCATCGAGACCGACGGGCCCGACGAGCAGGAGGCGATGGACGCGCTGCTGGCGCTGATCGCCAACCGCTTCGGCGAGGGAGAGTAAAGGCCCGAGCGGGACCAGGCGGCGGCAGCGTCCGCCACGGCGCGCCCGGCCGGGGCCGCCTCGCCGCGTTCCGCAACGGCTCCTGAGGCTGCTGGCCCTGGCCAGATTTCTTTAAACGTTCCTGACGGAGCGGTACATGCCATTTGCCCTGCACGGCATCCCGGTCTCGCGCGGCGTCGCCATCGGCCGCGCGCATCTGCTGGCGCCTGCCGCGCTCGATGTCTCCCATTACCTGGTCGACGAAGACCGGCTCGACGACGAGGTCGAGCGCCTGCGCTCGGCGCGCGCCGTGGTGCGCGCCGAGCTCGCCGCGCTCAAGCGGGACCTGCCGCGCGAGGCGCCCGAGGAGATGGGCGCCTTTCTCGACGTGCACGCGATGATCCTCGACGACGAGGCGCTCGCGCGCGAGCCCGAGGCGCTGATCCGCAACCGCCGCTACAACGCCGAATGGGCGCTGACCACGCGGCTCGAAGAGCTGATGCGGCAGTTCGACGAAATCGAGGACGAGTACCTGCGCGAGCGCAAGGCGGACATCCGCCAGGTGGTCGAGCGCATTCTCAAGGTGCTGGCCGGCGCGGCCATGCTGGCGCCGGCCCCGGCGCCGCCGTCCTCGCTGGCGCCGGACGGCGAGCCCGCGCCGGGCGTGATCGTGGTCGCGCACGACATCGCGCCGGCCGACATGCTGCAGTTCCGCCATACCGTGTTCCACGGCTTCGTGACCGACCTGGGCGGGCGCACCTCGCATACCGCCATCGTGGCGCGCAGCCTGGACATCCCCGCCGCGGTGGGCGTGCAGAGCGCCAGCGAGCTGATCCGCCAGGACGACTGGGTCATCATCGACGGCGACGCCGGGCTGGTGATCGTGGACCCGTCGGCGATCATCCTCGAGGAATACCGCCACCGCCAGAGCGAGCGCGCGCTGGAGAAGAAGCGCCTGCAGCGCCTGCGCCATACGCCGGCGGTGACGCTGGACGGGCTGGAGATCGACCTGCTGGCCAACATCGAGATGGCCGAGGATGCCAGCGCGGCGCTGGCCGCGGGCGCGGTCGGCGTGGGCCTGTTCCGCTCCGAGTTCCTGTTCATGAACCGGCGCGGCGAGCTGCCCGACGAGGAGGAACAGTTCCAGGCCTACCGCGGCGCCGTGGATGCCATGCACGGGCTGCCGGTCACGATCCGCACCATCGACATCGGCGCCGACAAGCCGCTCGACGGGCGCGACGGCAGGGACGGGCGCGGCGATCGCGGCGACGACTTCGAGACCGCGCTCAACCCGGCGCTGGGCCTGCGCGCGATCCGCTGGTCGCTGTCCGAGCCGACCATGTTCCTGACCCAGTTGCGCGCGCTGCTGCGCGCCTCGGCGTTCGGGCCGGTGCGGCTGCTGATCCCGATGCTCGCGCACGCGCGCGAGATCGACCAGACCCTGGAGCTGATCGCCCAGGCCAAGCGCCAGCTGGCGGCGCGCGGCCAGGCCTTCGACCCCAACCTCAAGGTCGGCGCCATGATCGAGATCCCGGCCGCGGTGCTGATGCTGCCGCTGTTCCTGCGGCGCATGGATTTCCTCTCGATCGGCACCAACGACCTGATCCAGTACACGCTGGCCATCGACCGCGCCGACAACGCCGTGGCGCACCTGTACGACCCGCTGCACCCGGCCGTGCTGCAACTGATCGCGCGCACCATCCGCGAGGCCAACCACGCCGGCGTGCCGGTGGCGGTGTGCGGCGAGATGGCGGGCGACCCGGCCATGACGCGCCTGCTGCTGGGCATGGGCCTGCGCGAGTTCTCGATGCATCCCTCGCAACTGCTGCGGGTCAAGCAGGAAGTCCTCCACGCCGACTGCCAGCGCCTCGAGCGCCTGGTGGGGCAGGTGCTCGAGGCCTACGAGCCGGACGAGCTGGCCTGCGCGCTCAAGCAGCTCTGACAACCCTGTCCACCTTGGGGTTTTTCTGCCGGATACCACGCCCGCGGGCGCGGTATCCGGCACTTCAAGACAGCGCTGTGACGCCTCCCGCATGCCGGCAACGCCGCCCGAGTGGCGCTTTCCGGGCATGTACCCTTTGTGGCTTAATGGGAATTGTTATCATTTTCGATCTCTGATATTCTGGCGTACATCGCGGGTGACATGCCGGTGTCACCCCTGCCCCAAGGAGGGATTTGTGTACGTTTGCATCTGCAACCAGGTTACCGACCGAGAAATCCATGGCGCCGTGCATCTCGGCGTGGAAACGCTCGACGAACTGGCGGAAACGCTGGGCGTGGGCACCTGCTGCGGGCGCTGCCGCGATTGCGCGCAGCAGGTGCTGTGCGAAGGCGTGGCCGCGGTGCGCAGCGTCACGGTCGCCACCATCCAGATGGTGGACATTTCGTCCTGTTCGTCCTCAGGTCCGCGTGCCATAATGGACACTCGGGACCCGGCAGTCGCGAACGACCAGCAAACCGAGCTGGTTGCCTGAACTCGCCCGCAACTTCCAGGTTGCGGGGCGTTTTCCCATTTCCAGACTGCATGCGGCGCATCTTGCGCCGCTTCGCGTTTATGCGGGGTTCCGATGCTACAGGAGCCTCCAAATGAAAGGTGACAAGAAGGTCATCCAACACCTGAACGCGCAGCTCAAGAACGAGCTGACCGCGATCAACCAGTATTTCCTGCACGCCCGCATGTACCGTCACTGGGGCCTGAAGAAGCTCGGCGAGGTGGAATACAAGGAATCCATCGGCGAGATGAAGCACGCCGACCGCCTGATCGAACGCATCCTCATGCTCGACGGCCTGCCCAACCTGCAGGACCTGAACAAGCTGCTGCTCGGCGAAGACACCCCGGAAATGCTCAAGTGCGACCTGAAGCTCGAGCAGGGCGCGCACGCCACGGTCAAGGAAGGCATCGCCTACTGCGAATCGGTGGGCGACTACGTCAGCCGCGAGATCTTGGTCGACATCCTGACCGACACCGAAGAGCACATCGAATACCTGGAAACGCAGATCGACCTGATCGACAAGGTTGGCCTGCCGAACTATCTGCAATCGCAGATGGAGCCGGGCGAGCAGTAAGCCTGGCAGTCGGCCGCAAGTTCGCAAGAACGCAGTGGCCGCATCCGCGCGGCGCCGTCCGGTGCTGCCGCCATCCGCCGCGTCCTGGCGGGAATTCCTCTCATTCGGATTCAGATTCCCATTCGAGCTCATGCGAGCCGGATCGAGCGCACTCGCGTCCATCCGGGGCGGGCCGTCCTGCGCGCGCGGGACAGCGGTTGAGGCGAGGCCCTGGCCCCCGCAAATCGTCCCTGGCCGCCAGCCGGATTGCTAGGCGCCGTGCCCGCCGTCATGCCCGCCGCAGACCTCGCAGTCCGGCGCGCGGGCGAGCCGCATGGTGGTCCACTCCATGCCGAGCGCATCGACCATCAGCAGACGCCCGGCCAGGCTGGTGCCGATGCCCGCCAGCAGCTTGAGCGCCTCGGCGGCCTGCACGGTGCCGACCATGCCCACCAGCGGCGCGAACACGCCCATGCTGGCGCAGGCGGCTTCCTGCGCGGGCTGCGACGGCGGGAACAGGCAGGCGTAGCACGGCGCGCCGGGCTGGCGCTGGTCGAACACGCTGACCTGCCCGTCGAAGCGCAGCGCGGCGCCGGACACCAGCGGCACGCGGTGCCGCACGCAGGCGCGGTTGACGGCCTGGCGCGTGGCGAAGTTGTCGCTGCAGTCGAGCACCACGCCGGCCCCGGCGACCAGCCGCGCGAGTTCCGGCTCGCCCGCGCGTGCGGCAATCAGCCGCACGTCGATGTCCGGATTGATGCGCAGCATGCCTTCGCGCGCCGACTCCACCTTGGGCCGGCCGACGTTGGCGGTGGTGTGGATCACCTGGCGCTGCAGGTTGGTGAGGTCGACCACGTCGTCGTCCACCACCGTGATGGTGCCGACCCCGGCCGAGGCGAGGTAGGGCAGCGCGGCCGCGCCCAGCCCGCCGGCGCCGATCACCAGCGCGTGGCCGGCCAGCAGCCGGCCTTGTCCTTCGATGCCGAGCTCGTCGAGCAGGATGTGCCGCGAGTAGCGCAGCAGTTGGTCGTCGTTCATGCGTCCTTGCGTCCTTCATGCCTGGCAACGAAAAAGCGGCCCCGCAGGGCCGCTTTTTCCGGTCGGGATCTCAGGGAGTCTTGCCGGTCGGGGTGCCCAGCGGGGTCCCGATCGGCGCGCTCGCCGGCGCCTTGTCCTTGGTGGCGGGCTTGGCCGGCGCGGTGTTCTTGGGCGCGGGCCTGGTGGCCGGCTTGTCGGAGGTCGCCACGGCTTCGAGCCTGGACTTGGAGCGCTTGACCGGCTGGCCTTCGAGCTGGGCGACGGCCTGCTGCAGCATGAAGTCTTCCGCCGAGCCGAACTCGATGGGCTTCTTCTTGCGTTCCTGGTCGCGCTGCTCCGGCGTCTTCTTGGCGTTTTCTTCCTCGAGCCGGCGCAGTTCCTCGACGCGGCGCTGCTCGCGCTCGTTCATCTCCGGCTCTTCCGATTCCTGCTTGTTGTGCAGGTGGCGCTCGGTGTCGATCTCGCGCGTGATCAGCGCGTCGTCGGGATCGCCCTCGGGGTTCTGGTCGACCGGGATGTCCGGGCGGATGCCCTTGGCCTGGATCGACTTGCCGGTCGGCGTGTAGTAGTACGCGATGGTCAGCTTGATGCCGGTGTCGTTGGTCAGCGGGCGCACGGTCTGCACCGAGCCCTTGCCGAAGGTGGTCTTGCCCATGATCAGCGCGCGCTTGTGGTCCTGCAGCGCGCCGGCCACGATCTCGGAAGCCGAGGCCGAGTAGGCGTTGGTCAGCACCACCATCGGGATCTTCTTGTACAGCGCCGGCAGGTCCTTGAGCGGATCGTCCTCGAGCGACGACAGGCGGTAGTTGTTGAAGGTCGCCTTGTAGACGCGCTTGGCGTCCGGCACCTGGCCGTTGGTCGAGACCACGGTCGCGTCGTCGGGCAGGAAGGCCGCGGCCACGCCCACGGCGCCTTGCAGCACGCCGCCGCCGTTGTTGCGCAGGTCGAGGATCACGCCCTTGAGGTTGGGGTTCTTCTTGGCCAGCTCGTCGAGCTTCTTGCCCAGGTCGGCCACCGTGCGTTCCTGGAAGCTGGTCAGGCGCACCCAGGCCAGGCGGTCGTTGTCGATCAGCTTGGCCTTGACCGACTGCACGCGGATCTCGGCGCGCGTGATCGAGACCGGGAAGGTGCGCTCGTCGCTCTTGCGGTAGATGGTCAGCGTGACCTTGGTGCCCGGCTCGCCGCGCATGCGCTTGACCGCCTGCTCCAGCGGCAGGCCGCGCACGGGCTTGTCGTCGATGCGGGTGATCAGGTCGCCCGGCTGGATGCCGGCGCGGAAGGCGGGGGTGTCCTCGATCGGGTTGATGACCTTGACCAGGCCTTCTTCCTGCGAGATCTCGATGCCCAGGCCGGCGAAGCGCCCGCGCGTGCCTTCCTGCAGTTCCTTGAAGTCCTTTTCGTCCAGGTAGGCCGAATGCGGGTCGAGGCTGGCGACCATGCCCTTGATGGCTTCGGTCAGCAGCTTCTTGTCGTCGACCGGCTCCACGTACTCGCGCTTGATCTGGCCGAAGATGTCCGCCATCAGGCGCAACTGCTCCAGCGGCAGCGGCCCGGACGAATTCTGCGCCGTGGCCGAGAGTTGCATGGTAGCCAGCACGCCGGCGACGAGTCCGGCAGTAACAAGACTGATGTTCTTGAGCGTCTTACGCATGAGGGCTGCCTGAACGTGTGAGGAAAATGCGGTGTCGGACCCGGCCTGGTGCGTCACACCGGCCGGTTGTGTCCGACAGTATAAGAGGGAGTGGAAAAAAAGGCCTGACCCGCTGCGAGCCAAGGCCGGGCAGCGCGCGGCGGCGCGCGCCCGGCCCTGGCCTCAGCGTGCCTTGCCCTGGCTGGCCACGGCGGCCAGCGATGCGGCGATCGCTTCCTGGTCGCCCAGGTAGTAATGGCGCAGCGGACGCAGTTCGGCGTCGAGCTCGTACACGAGCGGGGTGCCATTGGGAATGTTGATGCCAACGATGTCGTCATCCGAAACCTGGTCCAGGTACTTCACCAGCGCGCGGATGCTGTTGCCATGAGCGGCAATCACCACGCGCTTCCCGGATTTGATGTCAGGTGCAATGAATTCGTTCCATAGCGGCAGCACGCGGGCCACCGTGTCCTTCAGGCATTCCGTGAGCGGGATCTGCTCGCGCGGCACGCCGGCGTAGCGCGGGTCGTCGTATGAGGCACGCGGATCGTCCTGCGCCAGCGCGGGCGGCGGGGTGTCGTAGCTGCGGCGCCAGACCAGCACCTGCTGGTCGCCGAACTTGGCGGCGGTCTCGGCCTTGTTGAGGCCGGACAGCGCGCCGTAGTGGCGCTCGTTCAGGCGCCACTCGTTGCGCACCGGGATCCACATCTGGTCCATCTCGTCCTGCACGTGCCACAGCGTGCGGATGGCCCGCTTGAGCACGGAGGTATAGGCTATGTCGAAGGCGAAGCCGCCCTCGCGCAGCAGCTTGCCGGCCTGCTTGGCCTGCGCCACGCCGGTGTCGGTCAGGTCGACGTCGACCCAGCCGGTGAAGCGGTTTTCGAGATTCCAGGTGGATTCGCCGTGACGAATGAGAACGAGTTTGTACATGCTGCTTCCAAAGCGTGAGAAACCGGTGCGCGCCATGTCACTCGCTCCGTTCATGTGTCAAGTAGGAGACAATGCCGGCTCGCGGGCGCGAAACCGTCTATTTTATAATGCCGCCGACTCAACCCACCGGAATGCCAACGTGAATTTCTTCGCCGACTACAACAACCTTGCCCTGATCGCCATCGCCGTGGTGTCGGGCGGCCTGCTGGCCTGGCCCGTCATCTCGCGCGGCTCCCTGGGCGGCAAGTCGGTCAACCCGGCTGGCGCGACGCAGCTGATCAACAGGCGCAACGCGGTGGTGGTGGACATCCGCGAGGCCGCCGAATACGCCAAGGGCCACCTGCCGCAGGCCAAGAGCGCGCCGCTCGCCGACCTGGCCAGCCGCGCCGCCGGCCTTGCAAAGGACAAATCCGTACCCATCATCGTGGTGTGCCAGACCGGCCAGCGCTCGGGCAAGGGCCAAGCAGCGCTGAAGGAAGCCGGTTACAGTGAGGTCTATTCGCTCGAAGGCGGCCTGGCCGCATGGCAGCAAGCCGGCTTGCCGGTGGTCAAGTAAGACGCGCGCCGGGCGCGGCAGGGTGCCGGGCCGGCTGTCCCGCCGGCCGCCCCGAGCCGCGCCAGTTTCTAGTCTCAAGGAGAACCGCATGGCCCGCGTTGTGATGTACAGCACGGTAGTTTGCCCGTATTGCCAGATGGCCGAGCGCCTTCTGAAGGCCAAGGGTGTGGAGTCGATCGAGAAGATCCTGATCGACCGCGAACCCGGCAAGCGTGAAGAAATGATGACCCGCACCGGCCGCCGCACGGTGCCGCAGATCTACATCGACGAGACCCACGTGGGCGGTTTCGACGACCTCTCGGCGCTCGACCGCAAGGGCGGCCTGGTGCCGCTGCTGGCGGCCTGAGGCAAATTCCTAGCCGCGATGCGGGTGAATTCGCCACCCGCGTCATGTACCATATGCGTTTTCCAACCGGGTGCCGACCCGGGTCGCCAGCCTGGGCCTTAGCCGCCCGCGGGGCTCGTGGCCGCGGTATCTGGCGTCCAATGCCCATTCCCGGAAGCCTTTCATGAGCGACCAGCAAAACAATCAGCAGGAAGACCAGCCGTTCTTCAACATCCAGCGCGTGTACCTGAAGGACATGTCGCTCGAACAGCCGAACTCGCCCGCCATCTTCCTCGAGACCGAAGCGCCGGCCGTGGAAGTCCAGGTGAACGTGGGTGCCACCCAACTGCAGGAAGGCATCTTCGAAGTGGTCGTGACCGGCACCGTGACCACCAAGGTGCAGGACAAGGTCGCCTTCCTGGTCGAAGCGCACCAGGCCGGCATCTTCGACATCCGCAACGTGCCGGTGGAGCAGCTCGACCCGCTGCTGGGCATTGCCTGCCCGACCATCCTCTACCCGTACCTGCGCGGCAACATAGCCGACGTGATCACGCGCGCCGGCTTCCAGGCCATCCACCTGTCGGAAATCAACTTCCAGGCGCTCTACGAGCAACGCCTGCAGGCGGCCATGCAGGAAGCCGAAGCGGCCCAGGGCGGCAACAGCGGCATCGTGATGCCCGACGGCAGCCAGGCCCGCCACTGATCCTCGGATCCTGGCGCGGCATGCGGTAAAGACGGGGCCACGTGCCCCGTTTTGTGTTTTCCGGCCCGCCCGGCGGGCCACGCGGCCGGCAGGCCGTTCGAGCGAGGCAAAGCGTCATGAAAATCACTGTCTTCGGAGCCGGGGCCTGGGGCACCGCGCTGGCCAGCCATGCGGCCGCGGTCCACGACGTGGTGCTGTGGGGCCGGGAGGCCGCCGGGCTGGCGGCGATCGGCGCCAGCCATGAAAACGCCACCTACCTGCCCGGCGTGGCGCTGTCGGCGCGGCTCGCGGTGCAGGCCGACTTCGAGCGCGCCGCCGCGCACGTGGATGCCGATCCCGACGGCCTGCTGATCGTCGCCACGCCGGTCTCCGGCCTGCGCGAGATGACGCGCCGGCTGGCCGCGCGCCGCGCCGGCCTGCGCATGCTGTGGCTGTGCAAGGGCTTCGAGGCCGTCACCAATGCCTTGCCGCACCAGATGGTGCGCGAGGAGCTCGACGCCGCGGGCCGGCTCGGCGACGCCATGTTCGGCGTGCTGACCGGCCCCAGCTTCGCCCGCGAGGTGGCGCTCGGCCTGCCGTGCGCGCTGACCGTGGCCGGCACCTCGCCGCTGCTGGCCGATCTGGCGCAGCAGGGTTTCCATCACCATGCCATGCGCATCTACGGCAGCGACGACCTGGTCGGCGCCGAGGTGGGCGGCGCGGTCAAGAACGTGCTGGCGATCGCCACCGGCGCCAGCGACGGGCTCGGCCTGGGCCTGAACGCGCGCGCCGCGCTGGTCACGCGCGGCCTGGCCGAGATGACGCGGCTGGGCATGGCGCTGGGCGGGCGCGTCGAGACCTTCATGGGCCTGGCCGGCGTGGGCGACCTGATCCTGACCGCCACCGGCGACCTCTCGCGCAACCGCAAGGTCGGCCAGCAACTGGCGCAGGGCATGACGCTCGGGCAGATCCTCACCGACCTCGGCCACGTCGCCGAAGGCGTGCGCTGCGCGCAGGCGGTGGCGGCGCTGGCCGCCGCGCACGGCGTGGAGATGCCGATCACGCGCGCGGTGTGCGCGGTGCTGTTCGATGGCCTGCCGGTGGCCGACGCGGTGGCGCGCCTGCTCCAGCGCGACGCGCGCGACGAGTGAGCGCGCCGCTTTTTCCCCTTCATTTCCTTTCCCGGCGGTGATGCCCGCGCCGACGCGGATGTCCGGCCGCCCTGGTCCTGTCTCATGTCCCAAGATTGCATCGCGGCCCGCCGCCGCGTCCTGATGGCCCTTGCCGCCGCCGTGCCCGCCGCGCTGGCGTTTCCCGCGCGCGCGGCCGGCAACTGGCCCGAGCGGCCGGTGCGCCTGGTGGTGCCGTTTCCGGCCGGCTCCTCGCCGGACCTGATCGCGCGCCTGCTGGCCGAGAAGCTGTCGGCGTCGCTCGGCCAGCCGGTGGTGGTGGAGAACCGCCCCGGCGCCGGCGGCAATATCGGCACCGGCATGGTGGCGCGCGCCGCGCCCGACGGCTACACGCTGCTGCTGACCATCAACGGCCCGCTGGTCACGGCGCCGACGCTGTGGCGCCATCTCGGCTACGACCCCGTGCGCCAGCTTGCGCCGGTCTCGCTGGTGGCGACCTCGCCCAACGTGCTGGTGGTGGATGCGCGCCTGCCGGTGCACGACGTGCGCGAGTTCGTGGCGCTGGCGCGCGCGCGTCCCGGCGCGCTGAACTATGGCTCGGTCGGCAACGGCAGCGCCGCCCATCTCGCGATGGAGCAGCTCAAGGCGATGGCGAAGATCGACCTCGCCCATATTCCGTACCCGGGCTTCGCGCAGATCACCACGGCGATGGTCGGCGGCCAGGTGCAGGCCGGCTTCATGGTGCCGGCGATCGCCATGCCGCTGGTGAGCGCGGGCAAGCTGCGCGTCCTCGCCGTGACCACCAGCGGGCGCACCAGCCTGCTGCCGGCGGTGCCCACCGTGGCCGAGTCCGGTTATCCGGGCTTCGAGGCGATCTCGTGGCAGGCCGTGATGGCGCCGGCGGGCACGCCCGCGCCGGTGATCGACCGGCTCTACCGCGAGCTGGTGGCGATCATCGGCAGCGAAGACGTGCGCGCCAAGATGCGCGCGCAGTATTTCGCGCCGGCGGGCACGGCGCCGCAGTCGCTGCGCGAGACCCTGGCGAGCGAGAAGGCGCGCTGGGACAAGGTGATCCGGATCGCCGGCGTGCAGCCGGAGTAGGCGAACGCTAGGCGCCGCCGGCGAAGCCGTTCTGGCGCCAGGCCTCGAACACCACCACGGCCACCGTGTTGGAGAGATTGAGGCTGCGGTTGTCCGGCCGCATCGGCAGGCGGATGCGCTGCGCGGCGGGAAACCACTCGCGCCGCTCCGGCGCCAGGCCGCGCGTCTCGGAGCCGAACACGAACCAGTCGCCGGGCCGGAAGGCGACCTGCCCGAACGGCGTCGCGCCATGCGTGGTGAGCGCGAACATGCGGGCCGGGTCGGGCTGCTCGCTGGCCATCAGGGCGTCCCAGTTCTCGTGCACGCGCATGGTGGCGTACTCGTGGTAGTCCAGGCCGGCGCGGCGCATGCGCGCATCCTCGAGCGGGAAGCCGAGCGGCTTGACGAGGTGCAGGCGGGCGCCGGTATTGGCGCACAGGCGGATCACGTTGCCGGTGTTCGGCGGGATCTCGGGTTCGACCAGGACGACATTGAACATGTTGGGGGGGCGGGCCTCGGAGCGCCGCTTGTAAACCGCTGCGCAGCTTACCTTGCCGGGTGGCGCCTGTCACGCCGCCATCGCCACGCCCCCCTCCCCGCTACGGCGTGCGCAGCGGGACGAACAAGGTGACGCGCGCCGCGCCGTGCGCCTTCAGCACGCGCGCGGCCTCGCCGAGCGTCGCGCCGCTGGTCATCACGTCGTCCACCAGCCCGATGTGCAGGCCGGCGACCTCGGCACCCGGCGCGAGGCCGAAGGCATCCCGCAGGTTGGCCTGCCGCGCGGGCAGGTCCAGCGAGGCCTGGGCCGGCGTGTCGCGCAGGCGGGCCAGCAGCGCCGGGCGCGCGCGCACGCCCAGACGGCGCGCCAGCGGCCGGGCGATCTCCCACGACTGGTTGAAGCCGCGCGCCGCCAGCCGCCGCGGCGACAGCGGCACCGGCGCCAGCAGGTCGGGCGGGGCGGGCAGTGTCGGAGGATCGGGCAGGGCGCGCGCGGCATCGTGCATGGCCTGCCAGCGCTCGGCCAGCGCCGCCGCCAGCCAGTCCGCGAGCGGCAGCGCGCCGCCGAACTTGAGCGCCAGCACCAGCCCGTCCTGCGGGCTGGCGTAGTCGCCGAGCGTGACGGCGGCGTCGAACGCGGGCGGTTCGAGCCGGCAGTGATGGCAGCGCGGACCGTGGCGCAAGCTGTGGCGCGCATCGCGGCGCAAGGCAGGCCGCGCGCAGACGCGGCAGCGCGCCGCCGGGGCCAGCAGTTCGCGCGCGCAGCCGGCGCACACGGCGTCTTCCTGCACCTCGCCGCACAGCGCGCACGCGCACGGCAGCAGCGCGCGCCACAGCCGGCGCGCCTGGCGGCGCAGGGCGCCTTCGGCGTGGCGGGCGCCGGCAGCGGACGCGGCGCGCGCGTATACTTGCGCTCCGGCCGCCGCGCCCGCAGGCGCGCGCGCCGCATTCCGCCCGGGCGCGCGCGTCCGGCCGTGTTCCTCATTCTCCTGTTGCCTGGCTTGCCCGTGTCCCTGCATGACGCCGACTCCCCCGATGCCTATCTGCCGCCCGCGCGGCTGACCCGCCTCGCCTTCGACCGGCGCAGCGCGCGCTTCGGCCAGCTCGATTTCCTGCTGGGCGAGATCGGCCAGCGCATGCAGGAGCGCATGCAGATGATCCGGCTGTCGCCCGCGCGCGCGCTGGACATCGGCTGCGGCCACGGCCGCGGCCTGGCGGCGCTGCGCGCGCAGTACCCGGACGCGCAGATCGCCGGCCTGGACATCTCCGGCGCCATGCTGCGCGAGGCGGCCCAGCGCGATCCCCAGCGCCAGGCCGGATGGCTCGGGCGCATGCTCGGCAAGCGGCCCGTGTTCGACCTGGTGCAGGGCGATCTTGCCACATTGCCGTTTGCCCCGGCCAGCTTCGACCTGCTCTGGTCCAACCTCGCGCTGCACTGGCATCCTGAACCACATAGGGTATTTCCCGAGTGGCATCGTGTCGCACGTGACGAGGGCCTGGTGCTGTTCTCGCTGTTCGGCCCGGACACGCTGGCCGAGTTGCGCGCGGCTTTCGCCGAGGTCGATCCGGGCACCCACACGCTGCGCTTCGTCGACATGCACGACATCGGCGACATGCTGGTCAACAGCGGCTGGTCCACGCCCGTGATGGACATGGAAACGCTGACGATCACCTATGAATCGCCGCGTACCCTGCTGCGCGAAGTGCAGGCCTTCGGCGGCCTGCGGCTGCCGCCAATCCCAAGCCAGGGCTTGCGTGGCAGGCGTTGGCTCGATGCGCTGCTGGGCGCGCTCGAGCGCCGCCGCAATGCCGACGGGCTGATTCCGCTGACCTTCGAGATCGTCTACGGGCATGCGTGGAAACTGGCGCCGCGCGGCCGGCAGGACGTCGACGAAATGGGCCGCGCGGTGGTGCCGCTGGACAAGATCGGACGCGCGCGGCCGCGCCGATAGCGTGCCCCGGACGGGGTATCGCGAGGCCGCCGCGTGCACCGCGCTGAAGCACAAAACCGTGTCGCGCGCCACCCCGGCGGTCAAGGGGCGGCCTTGTTCGAGCAGGTGAAGCGCCCTATAATGCGCCAGTTTGTCGCAGTGGTTCCCCTGGCACATGTGCCCCGGAATCGCACTAAGTTAGTGCGGCCCAGGCGATCGTCCCAGGTGTGCATCCTATGCAGAGTGGTGGGCGATGCAAGACTTGGGTATCGCATTCCAGACGGCGCAAGACGAGCCCGGCAGCAGTCCCGGCGGGCCCGGTGCGCCGGACAAAGACTGGCTGATGAAGCGGAATTGCTCGCTGTCGCCACGCCAGGTCGGCTGGTTCTACCTCTCAATCGTCTGTGTCTCGCTCGCCATCGCGTTGTGCTTTGCGTGGCGGGGTTCGTGGCTCGTGCTGCCCTTCGCCGGGCTGGACCTGCTGGGTCTGGGCATCGCGCTGCTGGTCTACGCGCGGCATGCGGCCGACTACGAACGCGTGAGCCTGGCGGGCGGCCTGCTGGTGGTCGTCTCCGTCAGTGCCGGGCAGCTGACCCGGCATGAGTTCAACCCGCTCTGGGTGCGGGTCGAACAGGGTGAATCGTTAAGGGCGCTGGTGCAGTTGCGCTCGGGTAAGTGCGTTGTGCAGGTGGGGTGTTTTCTGGACCCGTACAAGCGCAGAAAGTTCGCGCAGGAGCTCGTATCTGCCTTGCGTTGCCTTTGAATGGAGACTGGCAGCGGCCGGGCAGGCTGACAGATTTGCATCTGTAAATTGGGTAGATAACAAATGAAAATGTGGAAGAAGGCATCCGCAGCGTGTCTGACGGGCGCGTCCCTGCTCGTTGGCCAGGCAGCCCTGGCAGTGGAAGACATGCCGGGCGGCCCCGCAGTGCGACAGCTCAATCTGGCCGAGCCCGTTACCAAGATCGCCGAACAGATTCACTGGCTGAACTGGATGATGCTGATCATCTGCACGGTGATCTTCGTCGGCGTGTTCGGCGTGATGTTCTATTCCGTGTTCAAGCACCGCAGGTCCAAGGGTGCGAAATCTGCCTCCTTCCACGAAAGCATCACCGTCGAGGTGATCTGGACCATCATCCCCTTCCTGATCGTCATCGGCATGGCGCTGCCCGCCACCAAGACGGTCGTGGCGATGAAGGACACCACCAATTCCGACATCACCATCAAGGCCACCGGCTACCAGTGGAAATGGGGTTATGACTACCTCAAGGGCGAAGGCGAGGGCATCTCCTTCGTCTCCACCCTGGCCACCCCGCGCGACCAGATCAACAACGAGGCGCCGAAGTCCAACACCTACCTGATGGAGGTGGACAACGAGCTGGTGGTGCCCGTCAACAAGAAGGTGCGCATCGTCACCACCGCCAACGACGTGATCCATGCGTGGATGATCCCGGCGTTCGGCGTCAAGCAGGACGCGATCCCCGGCTTCGTGCGCGACACCTGGTTCAAGGCCGAGAAGATCGGCGTGTACCGCGGCCAGTGCGCCGAGCTGTGCGGCAAGGAACACGCCTTCATGCCGATCGTGGTGCGCGTGGTGTCCGACGCCGACTACGCCAAGTGGGTCGACGGCAAGAAGAAGGAACTCGCCGCCAAGGCCGACGACCCCAACAAGACCTGGACCCTCGACGAACTCAAGGCGCGCGGCGAGAAGGTCTACGCCGCCAACTGCGCGGTCTGCCACCAGCCCACCGGCAAGGGCGGCGGCGCGTTCCCGGCGCTGGACGGCTCCAAGGTCGTCAACGGCCCCAAGGCCGGCCAGATGCACATCCTGCTCGAAGGCAAGGGCGCCATGCCCGTCTGGAAGCACCTCTCCGATACCGAGCTCGCCGCCGTCATGACCTTTACCCGCAACAACTGGGGCAACCATACCGGCGAAGTGATTCAACCGAGCGATTTCGTGAACGCCCGCGCGGGCAAGTTCCCGGAAGGCGGTGGCGCCGCGGGCGGCGACGCCGCACCCAAGGCGCAAGACAAGCCCGCCGCCAAGCAGGCCAGCGTCGCGGGCGACCGCGCGGCAGGCTGATCAGGACTAGAGGAGTTTTCGCGATGAGTACTGCTACCCCGGACGCGCTCGGCCATCCGCACGACCACGCGCACGATCATGCGCATGACCACGCGCACGATGAGCATCACGATCACCCGCATGGCTGGCGCCGCTGGCTGTTCGCCACCAACCACAAGGACATCGGCACGCTGTACCTGCTGTTCTCGTTCACCATGCTGCTGTCGGGCGGCATGCTGGCGCTGCTGATCCGCCTGGAACTGTTCGAGCCGGGCCTGCAGTTCTTCCGCCCCGAGCTGTTCAACCAGTTCACCACCATGCACGGCCTGATCATGGTGTTCGGCGCGATCATGCCGGCCTTCGTGGGCTTCGCCAACTGGATGATCCCGCTGCAGATCGGCGCCTCCGACATGGCGTTCGCGCGCATGAACAACTTCAGCTTCTGGCTGATGCCGCCGGCCGCGCTGCTGCTGGTGCTGTCGTTCTTCGCGCCGGGCGGCGCCACCGCCGCCGGCTGGACGCTGTACGCGCCGCTGTCGGTGCAGATGGGCCCGGGCATGGACATGGCCATCTTCGCCATGCACATCATGGGCGCGTCGTCGATCATGGGCTCGATCAACATCATCGTCACCGTGCTCAACATGCGCGCGCCCGGCATGACGCTGATGAAGATGCCGATGTTCTGCTGGACCTGGCTCATCACCGCCTACCTGCTGATCGCCGTGATGCCCGTGCTGGCCGGCGCCATCACGATGGTGCTGACCGACCGCCACTTCGGCACGAGCTTCTTCTCGGCCGCCGGCGGCGGCGACCCGGTGATGTACCAGCACATCTTCTGGTTCTTCGGCCACCCCGAGGTGTACATCATGATCCTGCCCGCGTTCGGGATCATCTCGCACGTGGTGCCGACCTTCGCGCGCAAGCGCCTGTTCGGCTACAGCTCGATGGTGTACGCCACCGCCTCGATCGCCATCCTGTCGTTCATCGTGTGGGCGCACCACATGTTCACGACCGGCATGCCGGTGACGGGCCAGCTGTTCTTCATGTACGCGACCATGCTGATCGCGGTGCCGACCGCCGTGAAGATCTTCAACTGGATCGCCACCATGTGGCGCGGCTCGATGACGTTCGAGACGCCGATGCTGTTCGCCATCGGCTTCATCTTCGTGTTCACCATCGGCGGCTTCACCGGCCTGATGCCGGCGGTCGCGCCGATCGACATCCAGCTGCAGGACACCTACTTCATCGTGGCCCACTTCCACTACGTGCTGGTGGCCGGCTCGCTGTTCGCGATGTTCTCGGGCTTCTACTACTGGGGCCCGAAGTGGAGCGGCTTCATGTACAACGAGACCCGCGGCCAGATCCACTTCTGGGGCTCGATGATCTTCTTCAACATCACGTTCTTCCCGATGCACTTCCTCGGCCTGGCCGGCATGCCGCGCCGCTATGCCGACTACCCGACGCAGTTCGCCGACTTCAACGCGATCGCCTCGATCGGCGCGCTGGGCTTCGGGCTGATGCAGGTGTATTTCTTCTTCTTCGTGGTGCTGCCGTCGTACCGTGGCGGCCAGAAGGCCGGGGACAAGCCCTGGGACGGCGCCGAAGGCCTGGAATGGACCGTGCCGTCGCCGGCCCCGTTCCACACCTTCGAGGTGCCGCCGCAAGTCAAGTAAGCCGTAACCAGGCGCGGCAGGGACGGGCGCGACGCCTGTCCCCGCCGCGCCACGCAGACAGGGTGCCATGCAGGGTCCAGACAACAATCCATCGCAGCCTGACCGCAAGGCCGCCAACCGCCGCCTCGGTCTGATCCTCTTCTCGATCGTGGTGGTTTTCTTTCTGGGTTTCTTCGCCAAGATGATTCTTCTGGGCTGAAGCCGCGGGGGTATTGGAATGAGCACGAACCAGCCGTCACAGGACGCCGCCGACAGGCGCTTCAACCGCAGCATGATGCTGCGGCTGCTGGTGGTGGTGGCGCTGATGTTCTCGTTCGGCTACGCGCTGGTGCCGCTGTACAAGAAGATCTGCGAGATCACCGGCCTCAACGTCGTGACCACGCGCGACCTGTACGGCGGGCAGGTCAGGAACACGCAGGTGGACAAGAGCCGCACCATCACGGTCGAGTTCGATTCCAACGCGCGCGGGCCGTTCGCGTTCCGGCCGGTGAAGAGCAGCATGGAAGTGCATCCGGGCGAGATGGCGACGATCGTCTACGAGGTGGCCAACGGCCAGCCGCGCGACATCTCGGCGCAGGCGATCCCGAGCTACCTGCCCAAGCTGGCCACGCAGTATTTCAAGAAGATCGAGTGCTTCTGCTTCAAGCAGCAGACGCTCAAGGCAAAGGAAGCGCGCGAGATGCCGGTGGTGTTCGTGATCGATCCGGACCTGCCGCAGGACGTGAGGAACATTACGCTGTCCTATACCTTCTTCGAGATCGGCGCGCCGGTGGCGCAGGTGCCGCAGGGCGGCGCCGACACGCCGGCCGGAGCGGGCAGGGGCATTTGAGATTCCGGGATTCGCGCCGTGGCCGGCGATGCCGGTCCGGGCAGTTCGAAGCGATACGACGCAACACGAAGCGACACGAAGCCGCAAGCAGGAGCAAGCCGTGGAAGAGATGAAGGACGCGGTCAAGCGCAAGATGTCTTTCGCGCAGACGCTGCGCGCGGTGTTCTGGTCGTTCATCGGCCTGCGCAAGGGCAGCGAGCACGAGCGCGACATGGCGCAGCTCAACCCGGTCCACGTGATCATCGCCGGGCTGATCGGGGTGGCCATCCTGATCGCGGTGCTGATCACCGTGGTGCGCGTGGTGGTGGCAGGGTAAGGGTACAAGTAGGGTACAAGCAGGCAAAAGCATGCCGCCGGCCGGCCGTCGGGGCCGGATGCGCGGATAACGATGACTGAATCAAGACTCTGAGCTGGAGAAAAAAGAATGAGTGCGAATCGCGCCAACGCTCCGTACTACTTCGTACCGGGCCCCTCGCGCCATCCGATCACGGCGGCCTTCGGCCTGCTGCTGACGGCCGGCGGGGCCGCGGGCTGGGTGAACGGGCGACCGTGGGGGCCGTATGTCTGCGGCCTCGGCTTGCTGTGGTTCCTGTTCGTGCTCAAGAGCTGGTTCGGCGACGCCATCAGCGAGTCGGAGACCGGCAAGTACGGCAAGAACATCGACCTGTCCTTCCGCTGGTCGATGGGCTGGTTCATCTTCTCCGAGGTGATGTTCTTCGCGGCCTTCTTCGGCGCGCTGTTCTACGCCCGCAACATCGCCATGCCGTGGCTGGGCGACCTGAACAACAAGATCCTGTGGCCCGACTTCGCCGCGGTGTGGCCCAACGCCGGCCCGGCCGGCGTGGTCGAGAGCTTCCAGACGATGGGCCCGTGGCCGATCCCGACGATCAACACGGCCCTGCTGCTGACCTCCGGCGTGACGCTGACCTGGGCGCACCACGCGCTGCTGGCCAACAAGCGCAGCCAGCTGATCCAGGGCCTGGTGCTGACCATCCTGCTGGGCGCGCTGTTCATGTGCTTCCAGGTCTACGAGTACCATCACGCCTACACCGAGCTCAACCTCAAGCTGACCTCGGGCATCTACGGCTCCACCTTCTTCCTGCTGACCGGCTTCCACGGCTTCCACGTGACGATGGGCGCGATCATGCTGACGGTGGTGCTGGTGCGCGTGCTGAAGGGGCATTTCACGCCCGACCACCACTTCGCCTTCGAAGGCGCGGCCTGGTACTGGCACTTCGTGGACGTGGTGTGGCTGTTCCTCTACGTCGTGGTGTACTGGCTGTAACACACCCGGGGCGCGGTGGCCGCCGGCCACCGCCGGGGAGGGCAGCCTCCCACGGAGCACGAAAAACAAGCGCCGCAGGGGCCTGGCCAGCCTGCGGCGCTTGTTTTTTGCGATCCCGCCGCCGCGGCGCGAGCCGCTGGCGG
>NZ_AQPL01000129.1:0-47460 GCF_000395345.1 Cupriavidus sp. WS
CGGCCATCCGCGGGCCCGGCGCGCGCGCCTCACGGCCCCATGCGGATGCCGGTGCTCTGTATCCAGCCCATCCAGTGCGAGAACAGGATGAACAGGAACAGCGCCACGGAGAAGCCGACCCGGAACATCAGCGAGCGCATCATGTTCGGCGTCCTGCCGCGGTCGCGCATCATGAAGAACAAGGCGGAGGCCAGGCTGCCGACGATGAGGACGAACGCGATGAGGATGACGATGCGCATGGAGGGTTCGCCCGGGTGGGAT
The DNA here is from genome assembly GCF_000395345.1 of Cupriavidus sp. WS. Classification (NCBI taxonomy): domain Bacteria; kingdom Pseudomonadati; phylum Pseudomonadota; class Betaproteobacteria; order Burkholderiales; family Burkholderiaceae; genus Cupriavidus; species Cupriavidus sp. WS. The sequence goes on from NZ_AQPL01000129.1 coordinate 262, forward strand.
CGGCTGGAGGTGAAGTACCATTATCGCACCGGCGCGCCGTTGCCGGCACTCGGGGGCCGCCCGTGAAACCGTGGCGCGCGCTGAGCCCGGTGCCTGCCATCGCCGCGCTGGCGGTGATCGCCGTGACCTGCGCGCTGGGCAACTGGCAGCTCGGCCGCGCCCACGAGAAGATCGCGCGGGCGCAGCGGCTGCAGGCGCTGGCCGCGCAGCCGCCGCTGGAAGTCGGGCGGACGCTGGTGGCGGGCCCGGTGGCCGAGCGGCGCGTGCATGCGCGCGGCCGTTTCGACGCGGACCATACCGTGCTGCTGGACAACCGGCCGCATGGCAACGGCAGCGACAGCCGCGCCGGCTTCATGGTGCTGACGCCGCTGCGCGTGGCGGACGACCGCGTCGCGCCGGCGGTGCTGGTGCTGCGCGGCTGGCTGCCGCGCGACGCGCAGGACCGCACCCGCATCGCGCCGTTCGCCACGCCCGCGGGCGAGGTGGACGTGGAAGGCACGGCGCTGGCAACGGTGCCCCGGGTCTTCGGCCTCGGCCGCGGCGCGGATGCCGAAGCCGGCCAGAAGATCCGCCAGAACGTGGACATCGCCGCCTTTGCCAGGGAGCTGGGCATGCCCTTGCAGCCGTTCGTGCTGGAGCAGCGCAGCGACAATGGCGACGGGCTGGCGCGCGACTGGGCGCCGGCCGACATCGGCGCCGACCGCCATTACGGTTATGCCTTCCAGTGGTTCGGGATGGCCGCGCTGACGCTGGTGCTGCTGGTGGCGCTGAGCTGGCGGCGCGCGCGGCGCATGGCGGCCGAGGCGCGGGCGGAGACGCCGTCGGAGATGCCGCCGGAGATGCGGCCCGAACCACCGCGGGGCCGCGCGGTCAGATGAGCGCGGCACCCGCGACCGGACGCCCGAGAGACAGAAAAGACAGAAGAGACGAACGAACGTGATGCCACAACGAGACCCAGCGCCGGCCCAGGCCGCGCGCGCCGCACCGCAGGACCCGCGCATCGATGCCCGCACCCGGCGCGGCCGCATCCAGATGCTGCTGCTGCTGCTGGTGTGTGCTTCGCCGGTGATTGCCTCCTACCTGACCTACTACGTGTTCAGGCCGGCCGGCGGCACCACCAACTACGGCGCGCTGATCGAGCCGCAGCGCCCGATGCCGGCCGTGCAGGTCGCCAACGAGCGCGCCGAGCCGGTGCCGCTGGACAGCTTCAAGGGCAAGTGGCTGCTGATCAGCGCCGACGGCGCCGCCTGCGGCGAAGCCTGCGCCAGGAAGCTGTTCACCATCCGCCAGCTGCGCGCCGGCCAGGGCCAGGACCGCGAGCGCATCGTGCCGGTATGGCTGGTCAGCGACGACGGCCCCATCGACGCGCGCCTGTCCGCCGCCTACAACGAGCCCTACGCCGGCGTGCGCTTCCTGCGCGCGCCGCGCGACGCGCTGCAGAAGTGGCTGCCGCCCGACGCGGGCGCGCGCATCGAGGACACGCTCTACCTGGTCGACCCGCTCGGCAACCTGATGATGCGCTTCCCGAAGGACCCGGACCCCCAGAAGATGAGCTCCGACCTCAAGAAGCTGCTCAAGTATTCCCACATCGGCTGAACCCACATCGACTGAAGCCCGGGCTTACGGCCAGACTCAACGACTACGCGCATGCTGCTCCAACTCGCCGTCATCGGCGTCCTGATCGCGCTGTTTCCCCTGAGCTACGTGCTGGTCAGGGGCGACCGCAACAAGTACCGCAAACTGGTGTGGATCACCGCCTTCCTGACGCTGGACCTGATCATGTTCGGCAGCTTCACGCGGCTGACCGATTCCGGCCTGGGCTGCCCGGACTGGCCGGGCTGCTACGGCCACTCCAACCCGCACGCGGCCAGCGAGCCGATCCGCGCGGCCGAGACCGCGTTGCCCAGCGGCCCGGTTTCCGCCACCAAGGCCTGGATCGAGATGATCCACCGCTATTTCGCGATGGCGGTGGGCGTGCTGATCATCACGCTGATGGTGCTGGCCTGGGTCAGGCGGCGCGAGCTGCGGCAGTCGCCGTGGTTCGCCACCGGCGTGCTGCTGCTGGTGTGCGTGCAGGGCGCGTTCGGCGCGTTCACGGTCACGCTCAAGCTGCAGCCCGTCATCGTGGTCACGCACCTGATGCTGGGCATGGCCTTGCTGGCGTCGCTGATCTGGCTGGGCTCGCGCAACGACCCGCCGCTGGGCGTGGCGCCGGCCGCCGGCGCGCTGCGCTGGCCGGCGCGGCTGGGGCTGGCGCTGCTGGTGCTGCAGATCTTCCTGGGCGGCTGGGTGAGCACCAACTACGCGGTGCTGGCCTGCACCGACTTCCCGCTGTGCAACGGCCAGCTGGTGCCGGAGATGGACTTCCGCCACGGTTTCACGCTGTGGCGCCAGCTCGGCATGACCGCCGACGGCGACTACATCCCGCACTCGGCGCTGGTGGCGATCCACTGGGTGCACCGCGGCTTCGCCTTCGTGGTGCTGGGCTACCTGGCGTGGTTCGGGCTGCGCGCGCGCCGCCTCGGCGGGCTGGCGCGCCACGCGGGCTGGCTGCTGGGCGTGCTCGCGCTGCAACTGGCCACCGGCCTGTCCAACATCGTGTTCGACTGGCCGCTGGTGGCCGCGGTGGCCCACAACGGCGGCGCGGCGGTGCTTCTGATGCTGTTGGTCCGCCTCAACTACAATATAGGGCTCGCGGCCCGCGCCGCTGACCTCGCTACTGACGTGCCGGCCGCCGTGCGCGCCACATGAAAGAGAAGATTCCCCCCGTGGTTACTGCTACCCACCCTCATCCTGCCGGACGGGTCCGTCACCTGGTCCGCCAGTACGCCGCCCTCACCAAGCCCCGCGTCACGCAACTGGCCGTCTTCTGCGCCATCATCGGCATGTTCCTGGCTTCGCCGGGCATGGTGCCGTGGCCGGTGCTGATCGGCGGCGCGGCGGGCATCTGGCTGCTGGCGGGCGCGGCGTTCGCCATCAACTGCCTGGTGGAGCAGAAGATCGACGCGCTGATGCGCCGCACCGCGTGGCGCCCCTCGGCCACCGGCGAGATCACCACCGCGCAGACGCTGGTGTTCTCCGCGGTGCTGGGCGGGGCGGGGATGTGGCTGCTGCACGTGTTCGCCAACGACCTGACCATGTGGCTGACGGTGGCGACCTTCGTCGGCTACGCGGTGGTGTACACCATCCTGCTCAAGCCGGCCACGCCGCAGAACATCGTGATCGGCGGCCTGTCCGGCGCCATGCCGCCGGCGCTGGGCTGGGCGGCGGTGTCGGGCACCGTGCCGGCCGAAGCGTGGTTCCTGGTGCTCATCATCTTCACCTGGACCCCGCCGCATTTCTGGGCGCTGGCGCTGTACCGCCGCGCCGACTACGCCAAGTCGGGCCTGCCGATGCTGCCGATCACCCACGGCGAGCGCTTCACCCTGCTGCACATCCTGCTGTACACGCTGATCATGATCGCGGCCACGCTGCTGCCGTTCGTGTACGGCATGTGCGGTTATATCTACCTGGCGTCCGCGCTGGTGCTCGGCGGCGGTTTCCTGGCCTATGCCTGGAAGCTGTACCGCAACTACTCGGATGCGCTGGCGCAGCGCATGTTCCGCTTCTCGATCCTGTACCTGTCGCTGCTGTTCGCGGCGCTGCTGATCGACCACTATTTCAAGTTCCTGCCGCAGTCCTGAACGGCGCGCCGGCGCCGGTCTTGCGGCATCTTGTCGCGGACCGGGCGCAGCGGCGGCGCGATCGGCGATACTGCGCCCATATGCCAATGCGAGGCGGCCAATGTGAAGCGGCCGCCCCGCGCCGCCCCATCCATCACGCGACCCGAATGCCTACCCGCCCCTTCCCCGGTTCTTCCTCCAGCTTCGCGCTGCTGCTTCGTCGTTTCTGCCTGCTGGCGCTGTGTTCGCTGCTGCTCGCCGCGTGTGGCCAGCAGCGCGCGTCCTTCAAGAACGTCGACATCACCGGCGGCAGCGAATTCGGCAAGGACTTCAGCCTCACCGACCACACCGGCAAGGTCCGCACGCTGGCCGACTTCAAGGGCAAGGCGGTGGTGATGTTCTTCGGCTACACGCATTGCCCGGACGTCTGCCCGACCACGATGGCCGAGCTCAAGGCGGTCATGGAGCAGCTCGGCCCCGATGCCGACAAGGTGCAGGTGCTGTTCGTCACGGTCGACCCCGAGCGCGACACGCAGGAGCTGCTGGCGCAATACGTGCCGGCCTTCGACCCGCGCTTCCTGGGCATGCGCGCGGCCGACGACGCCGCGCTGCAGAAGGTGGCCAAGGACTTCAAGGTGTATTACGCCAAGGTGCCCGGCACCTCGCCGAACAACTACACGATGGACCACTCGGCCGGCAGCTACGTGTTCGACCCGAGCGGCAAGCTGCGCCTGTTCATCCGCCACGGCCAGGGGCCGGAGCCGATCGTGCACGACCTCAAGCAGCTGCTGTCCTGATCCGCGTGCCGCCGCCGGCGGCGCGCGGACGAAAAAAGGGCCGGTCGTGAGGACCGGCCCTTTTTCGTTGCGCGGCGCGGCTTTCACCGCCGCGCGCGGTCAGGCAAACGCTTCAGGCAAACGCTTGCAGCGCGCCCTTCATCTTCTTCATCGCCGCCGTTTCGATCTGGCGGATGCGCTCGGCCGACACGCCGAACTCGTCAGCCAGCTCGTGCAGCGTCGAGCCGCCCGAGCCGTCGTCGTTGACGTGCAGCCAGCGCGCCTCGATGATACGGCGGCTGCGCTCGTCGAGCTTGCCCAGCGCTTCTTCCAGGCCCTGCACCTGCAGGCGGTCGTGGCGCTGGGCCTCGATCACGCGGGTCGGCTCGTTGTGGTTGTCGGCCAGGTAGGCGATGGGGGCGAATTCCTCCTCGCCGTCGTCGATCTGGCCTTCCAGCGCCAGGTCGCCGCCCGACAGGCGGGTCTCCATCTCCATCACTTCTTCCGGCTTGACGTTCAGCTCGCGCGCCACCGCGTCGATCTGTTCCGGCGTGAAGGTGTGGGCGCCCTGCTTGTGGCTGCGCAGGTTGAAGAACAGCTTGCGCTGGGCCTTGGTGGTGGCCACCTTGACCATGCGCCAGTTCTTCAGCACGTACTCGTGGATCTCGGCCTTGATCCAGTGCATGGCATACGACACCAGGCGCACGCCCTGGTCCGGGTCGAAGCGCTTCACCGCCTTCATCAGGCCGATGTTGCCTTCCTGGATCAGGTCGGCGTGGGGCAGGCCGTAGCCAAGGTACTGGCGGGCGATGGACACCACCAGGCGCAGGTGCGACAGCACCAGGCGGCGCGCCGCGTCGACGGAGTCGTGCTCGCGCAGGTCGCGCGCAAGCCGCTGCTCCTCCTCGGGCGTCAGCATGGGGATACGATGGACAGCCTGGATATAGCTGTCCAGGTTTCCCAGATTACCGGGAAACGTCAGCGCGAACGCCCCGGCGCCCTGAGGCGCCGTAGGCAGGCGGCTGCTGGTTTGGGTCTGGTCGGCAGATAGGACCGCGTTCACTCGATTGCTCCTTTCGCATCCGGCGGGTGGGTTGCCCGCGGCGCTCGCCACAAGGGTCCGCGCACTGCATTGCAACACATATTAGCACTCAAGCCGGGGGACTGCTAAGTTGGAGTCCCCATGGGGTTGATAGTTCCAGCTAATTGATGCCGTGAATCACATAGTCTTTTATCGGGGCCGGCTTCCGTCATGTGGCGTAATCACTATCAGACAGCGTTCGCTGCCTTATCGGACAAAGATTAGAGGGGGCGCGCCCCGTCTGGTTCTGTCGCCGGATGAGATGCTGTGTTCCGCCAGCAGCTACACTCCTCTCATTTGGCCGGCCCTCAGCTTCGGCCCAACCGGGGAGATCCATGTCTGTCATCGAACACTTGCTCAAGCCGCACACACGCGACCTCGGCGACGGCTTCACCGTCAGCCGCGTGCTGCCCGCCGCCGCGGCCCAGACGGTGGGCCCGTTCATCTTCTTCGACCACATGGGGCCCACGGCCCTGCCGCGCGGCCAGGGGCTGGATGTGCGCCCGCATCCGCATATCGGCCTGGCCACCGTGACCTACCTGTTCGACGGCGAAATCCTCCACCACGACAGCCTGGGCAGCAAGCAGGTGATCCGGCCCGGCGACGTCAACTGGATGACCGCCGGCAGCGGCATCGCGCACTCGGAGCGCTCGCCCGCGGCGGCCCGCGAGGCCGGGCCGAGCCTGCACGGCATCCAGACCTGGGTGGCGCTGCCGCTGGAACACGAAACCACCGCGCCGTCGTTCTTCCACCATCCGGCCGCGACGCTGCCCAAGCTCGAGCGCCCGGGCGTGCGCATGACCGTGATCGCGGGCGATGCGTTCGGCGCCGAGGCGCCGGTGAAGGTCTTCAGCCGCACGCTGTACGTGGCGATCGAGCTGGAGGCGGGCGCTAGCCTGGAGATCCCGCCCGAGCATGCCGAGCGCGGCGTCTATCCGGTCGACGGCGTGGTCGCGCTCGACGGCGAGGTGCTGCCGGAGCGTCACATGGCGGTGCTGGTGCCCGGCCAGACCGTCACGCTGAACGCCGAGGCGCCTTCGCGCGTGATGCTGCTCGGCGGCGACCCGACCGACGGGCACCGCTTCATCTTCTGGAATTTCGTCGCCAGCAGCAAGGAGGCCATCGAAGCCGCGTCGCAGCGCTGGGAGAACGACCAGTTCCCGCGCGTGCCGGGCGAGGACGACCGCATCCCGCTGCCGCCGCGCAAGCGCTAGACCGGGCTGGTCCAGGCCACGCGCGTGCCCTGCTGCACGCAGCCGCGGATGGCCTCGACCTGGGTGGCGATCGGTGCCGGCACCGGCACCTTGCCGTCCAGCACGGCGCGGATCCAGGCCGCGGTCTGCGCGGCGTCGTTGCCGGGCGGCAGCTCCGGCACCTCGCCAATCGAGCCCGCGGTGGGGTCGACCAGCGTGCGCTGGTGGCCGTCGTGCAGCCAGTCGATGCGGCCGGCGCGGCGCGCGTCGGCCACCACCTCGCCCTCGGTGCCGCGCGCCAGCAGCACGTTGGCCGGCTCGTGCGAGAAGTAGTCGGTCAGGGTCTCGCGGTATTCCGGATGGGTGTAGCTGTACAGGCGCAGCGCCTCGGCCGGCGTATGCGCGCCGACGGGCTGCAGCATCTTCGCCACCGTGTGCGAGGAATTGCGCAGGCCGATCTGCATGCGCCGGTCGAGCAGCCGCGACAGCGCCGGCGACAGCACGTCGACCGGCAGCACCGCCAGCGGGTTGTCCTTCTCGCGCAGGCGGGACTCGGCTTCGGCCACCGTCGCGCACGGCGCGATGCCGAGCGCCCCGAACAGCGCGATGCTGGTCACGCGCCCGCTGAATTCGCGGCTGCCGTGCACCAGCACCGGCACGCCTTCGCGCGCCAGCAGCAGCGCCAGCAGCGGCACCAGGTTGGGCTGCTTGCGCGCGCCGTTGTAGCTGGGGATGGAGACCACCACGCGGTCGGGCGGCGCGGCCAGCGGCAGGCAGTGCGCGTGCGCGGCCTCCAGCATGCCGGCCAGCTCGTGCGGCGCCTCGCCCTTGATGCGGTAGGCCATCAGCACGGCGCCCAGCTCGATGTCGGCCACGCGGCCGGCCAGCATGGCGTCGAACAGCGTCTGCGCATCCTCGCGCGGCAGCGCGCGGGCGCCGTTGACGCCGCGGCCGATTTCCTTGATGTACCTGGCTGCGGCGAAAGGGGCAGCGGCGGGGGTGGCAGCGGGCGTGGCGGTGTCGGTCATGGCGGGCTGGGACGGTGTTGTTTGTGGTTCATGATAGCGGAGCGGGCCGGCGCTGCCCATCGCAGCCGCCGGCCCGCGCCGTTGAATCCGCGCCATGAACCCGCGGCCCGGCCCGCGCTCAGGCCGCTTCCTTGAGCGCCGGATTGCGCTGCTTGCGGTACAGGAAGTCCAGCACCGCGGTGCGGCAGGCGTGGTAGGCCTTGTCGTCGGCCAGCGCCATGCGCTCGCGCGGGCGCGGCAGGTCCACCGGCAGCACCTCGCCGATGGTCGCCGCGGGGCCGTTGGTCATCATGACGATGCGGTCGGCCAGCAGCACGGCCTCGTCCACGTCGTGCGTCACCATCACCACCGTGCTGCGGGTCTTGGCGACGATCTTGATGAGCTCGTCCTGCAGGTGGGCGCGCGTGAGCGCATCGAGCGCGCCGAACGGCTCGTCCATCAGCAGCACCTTGGGCTCCATCGCCAGCGCCCGCGCGATGCCCACGCGCTGCTTCATGCCGCCGGAGATCTCCTGCGGGTACTTGCCCTCGGCATGGGTCAGGCCCACCATTGCCAGCGTGTCGTGCGTGCGGGCCTTGAGCTGCGTGCGGTTTTCGCTGCCGCCGAACACGCGTTCCACGCCGAGGTAGACGTTCTCGAAGCAGGTCAGCCACGGCAGCAGCGAGTGGTTCTGGAACACCACCGCGCGGTCCGGCCCCGGGCCGGAGATCTCGCGCTCGGCGCAGATCAGCGCGCCGCTGCTGGGGCGGTCGAGCCCGGCCAGCAGGTTCAGCAGCGTCGATTTGCCGCAGCCCGAATGGCCGATCAGCGTGATGAACTCGCCGCGGGCGATGGTCAGGTTGACGTCGCGCAGCGCGACGAACGGTCCCTTCTTGGTCTTGAAGGTCTGGCCCACGTTTTCGATGCGGACGAACTTTTCCATGTCGTTCTCCCTGGCGCGCTAGTTGCCGTAGCTGAAGCGTTTGGCGAGGCTCAGCAGCGCGTATTCGAGCAGCAGGCCCACCACGCCGATGATGAAGATGGCGATCACGATGTGCTCCACCTTCAGGTTGTTCCACTCGTCCCACAGCCAGAAGCCGATGCCGGTGCCGCCGGTCAGCATCTCCGCGGCCACGATCACCAGCCACGCGGTGCCGATCGACAGCCGCACGCCGGTCAGCATGTAGGGCAGCACCGCCGGCAGCAGCACGCGCGTGAACACCTTCCACTCGGACAGGTCGAGCACGCGCGCCACGTTCAGGTAGTCCTGCGGCACGCGCGTGACGCCCACCGCGGTGTTGATGACCATCGGCCAGATCGAGCAGATGAAGATGGCCCAGATCGCGGCCGGGTTGGCGGACTTGAACAGCAGCAGCCCGATCGGCAGCCACGCCAGCGGCGAGACCGGCCGCAGCAGGCTGATGATGGGCGCCATCATGGCGTTGAGGAAGGCGAAGCGGCCCAGCGCGAAGCCGGCCGGGATGCCGATCAGCGCGGCCAGCCCGAAGCCCGCCGCCACGCGCGCCAGCGACGCCAGCACGTTCCAGCCGATGCCCTGGTCGTTGGGCCCGTTGCGGTAGAACGGGTCGGAGAACAGCGGCACGGCCGCGTGCCAGGTGGCGGCCGGCGTCGGGATGGCCGGGATCAGCGTGGCCACGCCGTGCCAGAACAGCAGGAACAGCGCGAAGCCGGCCACCGGCGGCATCGCCTTGAGCACCACCGCCGCGACGGCCTCGCGCCGCGCCGCGCGGCGCGCCTCGGCCTGGGCCTCCAGCGCGCGGCGCTCGGCGCGCTCGCGCGCCTGCGGGTCGCCGAGCGAGGCGAGTCCGCCGAGACTGGCGGCGCCGGCATCGGCGGGAGAAGCTGGGTTGCCGGCATGGTCGGCCGGCCGAGCTAGTGCATTCACGTCAGGCTCCTTGGAGGCGCCGGCGCGCAGGCGGCGCCGGCATTCATGCGGCAATCGGACCGGCTCAGGCCTTGATCTTGAAACCGTCGGCGTAGGCCTTCGGGTCCTTGGCGGCGTCCCACGTCACGCCGTCCATCAGGCGCGCGGTGCGGAAATCGCTCTTGGGCAGCGGCACCTGCGCGGCGGCGGCGCCCTGCTTGTAGACGTCGATGCGGTTGACCTTCTTGGCCACCGCCAGGTAGTCGGGATGCTCCTTGAGCAGGCCCCAGCGCTTGTGCTGCGTGAGGAACCACATGCCGTCGGAGAGGAACGGGTAGTTGGCGACGCCGTCCTGGTAGAACTTCATCGCGTCGGGGTCGTCCCAGGTCTTGCCCAGGCCGTTGCTGTAGCGGCCCAGCATGCGGTCCAGGATGATGTCCATGTCGGTGTTGACGTAGGACTTGGCGGCGATGGTCTCGGCGGTCTTGCGGCGGTTGGAGGCCGAGGCGTCGATGAACCGGGACGCTTCCAGCACCGCGGCCACCATCGCGCGCGCGGTGTTCGGGTACTTCTGCACGAACTCGGCGGTGGTGCCGAGCACCTTCTCGGGATGGTCCTTCCAGATCGCCTGCGTGGTCTCCGCGGTGAAGCCGATCTTGTCGGCGATGGCGCGCGCGCCCCAGGGCTCGCCCACGCAGTAGCCGTCCATGTTGCCCACGCGCATGTTGGCCACCATCTGCGGCGGCGGCACCGTGATGACCTTGGCGTCCTGCATCGGGTTGATGCCGTTGGCGGCCAGCCAGTAGTACAGCCACATCGCGTGGGTGCCGGTGGGGAAGGTCTGGGCGAAGGTGTAGTCGCGCTTTTCCTTCGTCATCAGCGCCTTCAGGCTGGCGCCGTCCTTGACGCCCTTCTCGGCCAGCTTGGACGACAGCGTGATGGCCTGGCCGTTGTGGTTCAGGCTCATCAGCACGGCCATGTCCTTCTTGGGGCCGCCGATGCCGAGCTGCACGCCGTAGACCAGGCCGTAGAGCACGTGCGCCGCGTCCAGCTCGCCGTTGACCAGCTTGTCGCGCACGCCGGCCCAGGAGGCTTCCTTGGTGGGCGTGATCTTGATGCCGTATTTCTTGTCGAGGCCGAGCGTGCTGGCCATCACCACCGAGGCGCAGTCGGTCAGCGGAATGAAGCCGATCCTCACCTCCGGCTTTTCCGGCGCGTCGGAGCCGGCCGCCCACGCGCCCGCGCGCACCAGCGGATCGACCAGCGTGACCACGCTGGCGCCGGCGATGGTCGCCAGCGCGCGGCGGCGTCCGCTGCTGGCGGGCACCGCGTCGGCGGCGGCGCCGGCATCGTTGGCGACCGCGGCATGCAGCGGCTTGGCAATCTTCAGGCGAGAGGGCATTCCACGGCTCCAAAAGAAAAGCGTCCTGAACCGCGCCGCGTTCGCCAGAATGCGGGACGGTCCAGGACGCCGTTGTCCTGTGATGCGGCGCGGCCTTCGTTGGCGGCGCCGATCGGGTTTGTGTGCGGCCTTCGTTGGCCGGCATGGCAACTACGCAAGCGGTGTGCCAGGCGCCGAAACTGGGAATCCGGGAAACGCGCGCGAAAGACGGGCCGCACGGCGCACGGGAACCGTGAACGGGTTGGCCGGCACGCGCGCTCCGGCGCGGGCGCGGTGCGCGCGGGGTTGCCGCGCGGCGCCATGTTTGTGCAATGCACCAGCGCCGTGCGCGCTCAGCTCATCACATCGATCACGCGGCGGGCGGCCTCGACCAGCTTGATGCCGCGCTCCATCGCCATGCTGCGCAGGCGCTTGTAGGCCTCGTCCTCGGTCATGCCGCGCTCCTTCATCAGCAGGCCCTTGGCGCGCTCCACTTCCTTGCGCTCGGCCAGCTGCAGGCGCGTGGCGTCGAGCTCGGCGCGCAGTTCCTGGTCGAGCTGGAAGCGCGCGTAGGCCACGTCGAGCACGGTCTTGACGCGCTCGGCGCGCAGGCCGTCGACGATGTAGGCGGTGATGCCCGCGGTGAGCGCGGCCTTGATGCGCTGGGCGTCGTCGTTGTCGGTAAACAGCACGATCGGCCGCGGCGCGTGCTGGGTCGAGACGCACACATGTTCCACCGTGTCGCGCGCGGCGGACTCGGAGGCGATGATGATGAGGTCGGGCTGGCGCGCGGCGATGGCGTCGGGCAGGCGCAGGTCCGCATCCACCGTGTCGATGTCGGTGAAGCCCGCCGAGACCAGCCCGGCCTGGATGGTCTCGACATTGAGCGGGTCGGCGTCGTGCGGGTCCCTGACCAGCAGGATGCGCAGGCTGCGCGATGCCGTGGGCGGCGTCGCGGGGCTCGGCGGGCTGGGAGGGGCGGGGGAGCGTCGGGTCATGGCGTCAGGGGCATTGTCGGCAGTCATGCAAGAACCGCGCCGGATGGTTCCTGCCATGTATTGCGGGGATACCCGCATGCGCGGCCCGCGGGAGTACACGGCGCGGAGGCGCGGTGTATGCTATCGCCCTGCTGCGCGGCAGGGCGTGCGCCGGCAACGCCGCGGTGCCGGTGCGCCGGCGCGCGGCCCAAAAAACACAGTACACACACAGTACAAGCAAAGTCTGGAGAGTTGGATGACCGAATTCGTATTCGCCCCGCCCGCGCCCACCGGCGTGCCCGTGCGCGGGGGCCATGCCCAGTTCCCGGTGCGCCGGGTCTACTGCGTGGGCCGCAATTATGCCGCCCATGCCCGCGAGATGGGTTCGGACCCCGACCGCGAGCCGCCGTTCTTCTTCTGCAAGCCCGCCGACGCGGTGAGCTACGTGGCCGACGGCACCGAAGGCCACTTCCCGTATCCGCAGGGCACCAGCAACTGCCATTACGAGGTGGAGCTGGTGGTGGCCATCGGCAAGGGCGGCAAGGACATCGCCGAGGCCGACGCCGCCAGCCACGTGTTCGGCTACGCCATCGGCCTGGACATGACGCGCCGCGACCTGCAGAACGAATCGAAGAAGACCGGGCGCCCCTGGGAGACCGGCAAGGCCTTCGACAAGTCCGCGCCGATCGGCCCGATCGTGCCGGTGTCCGCCATCGGCCATCCCGACAAGGGCGCGGTCACGCTGGCCGTGAACGGCGCCGAGAAGCAGCGCGGCGACCTCTCCGACCTGATCTGGTCGGTGCCCGAAATGGTGTCCTACCTGTCGCGCCTGTTCGAACTGCAGCCGGGCGACCTGATCTACAGCGGCACGCCCGAAGGCGTGGGCCCGGTGGTCAAGGGCGACGTCATGCAATGCAAGATCGAAGGCGTGGGCGAGCTCACCGTCAAGGTGGTGTGAGCCGATGCTGAAGCTCTACAGCTACTTCCGTAGCTCGGCTTCGTACCGGGTGCGCATCGCGCTGAACCTCAAGGGCCTGCCCTACGACTACGCGCCGGTGCACCTGCTGCGCGACGGCGGCCAGCAACTGCTGCCGGCCTACCGCGCGCTCAATCCGGACGCGCTGGTGCCGACCCTGGTCGACGACGATCACGTCCTGATGCAATCGGTCGCGATGGTGGAGTACCTCGACGAGACGCATCCCGAGCCGCCGCTGCTGCCCGGCAGCGCGCTCGACCGCGCCTACATCCGTGCGGTCGCGCTCGAGGTCGCGTGCGAGATCCATCCGCTCAACAACCTGCGCGTGCTGAAGTACCTCAAGCACACGCTGGGCGTGACCGAGGAAGCCAAGGACGCGTGGTACCGCCACTGGGTCGAGCTGGGCTTCGAGGCGGTCAACACCAACCTCGCGCGCTCGGGCAAGGCCGGCCGTTTCTGCTTCGGCGACACGCCGACGCTGGCCGACATCTGCCTGGTGCCGCAGGTGTTCAACGCGCAGCGCTTCAACATCGACGTGAGCCGCTATGCGGCGATCGCGAAGGCGTTCGAGGCGTGCATGGCGCTGCCGGCTTTCCAGCAGGCCGAGCCGAAGGCGCAGCCGGACGCGGAGTAGGGCGGCGGGTTGCCGGTGATGAAGACCCCGCGGTGGTTTGCGGGGTTCAGGTTGCTGACGAACTCTCCATTGCCGAAGGTTTGCTCCCCTCTCCCGCACGCGGGAGAGGGGAGACCACAAGCGGCAAGCCGGCCTTGCCGGCAATCCAGGCCCCGCAGCTATTGCGGGGCTTTTTTCCGTTCAGCCCAGCAAAGCCTCGGCGAACTCGTCGGCCCGGAACGGCTGCAGGTCTTCCACTTTCTCGCCCACGCCGATGAAATAGACCGGCACCGGGCGCTGGCGCGCGATCGCGGCGAGGATGCCGCCCTTGGCGGTGCCGTCGAGCTTGGTCACGATCAGCCCGGTCAGCCCGAGCGCGTCGTCGAAGGCCTTGACCTGGGCCAGCGCGTTCTGGCCGGTGTTGGCGTCGATCACCAGCAGCGCTTCGTGGGGCGCGCTCGGCATGGCCTTGGCGATGACGCGCTTGACCTTCTTGAGCTCTTCCATCAGGTGCAGCTGCGTCGGCAGGCGCCCGGCGGTGTCGGCCATCACGATGTCGATGCGCCGCGCGCGCGCGGCGTTGACCGCGTCGAAGATCACCGCGGCCGGGTCGCCGCTTTCCTGCGACACCACGGTGACGTTGTTGCGCTCGCCCCAGATCGTCAGCTGCTCGCGCGCGGCGGCGCGGAAGGTGTCGCCGGCGGCCAGCAGCACGGACTGGCCGTAGCTCTGGAAATGCTTGCACAGCTTGCCGATGCTGGTGGTCTTGCCGGCGCCGTTGACGCCCGCGATCATCATCACCATCGGCTGCTCGCGGCCCAGCGCCATCGTCTTTTCGAGCGGGCGCAGCAGGTTGGTGAGCAGCTCGCGCAGCGCGGCCTTGACGCCCTCGGAGGTTTCGATGCGCTCGCTCTTGACCCGGCGGCGCAGCTCGCCGAGCAGGTATTCGGTGGCCTCCACGCCCGCGTCGGCCATCAGCAGCGCGGTTTCCAGCTCCTCGAACAGGGCTTCGTCGACCTTGACGCCGACGAACAGGGTGCCGAGGTTGCGGCTGGTCTTGGACAGGCCCGAGCGCAGGCGCTGCATCCAGCCGCGCCGCGCTTCCGGCGTGGCGGCCGGCGGCGGGGTCAGGACCATTTCCTCGGCGGCGGCCGGCTGGGGCACCGGCTGCTGCGCGACCGGCGCGGGAGCGGGAGTGGAAATGGGGACGGGCCGGGGGGCCGGAACCTGGGCGGGCCCGGCGGCGGGAAGCGCCGCTGGTGCGGCGGCCGGCGACGGAACGGGTGCAGGCGCGGCCGCGGGCGCCGGGGCCGGCACCTCGGGTGGCGCACTGGCCGGTTCGGCCTTGCGCTTCTTCCAGAAACTAAACATTGGGAAAGGGGTCAATACCCCGGTAGAATCAATCGCCAAAATTCTAGCAGACGGGGTTGCATGAACCATTGTGCTGTCAGGTCCAGGCCGGGCGCCGCCCGTGCCGCATCGCCGCTCGCCGGCGCCTTCCGGGCTTCACGCGCCGCCGCTCGTGCGCGGCGCCTTCTTCCCACCCTGCTGCTAGGCGTCCTGCCCTGGTTCGGCGCGGTTCACGCGCAGACCGGCGTGGTGGCGCCGCCCCTGCCCACCGGCCGGGCTACCGCCTCCTCGCAGAGCGCGGCTGCCGAGGCTACCACTACCGAGTTCACGCTGTCCAACGGTATGCGCGTGATCGTCAAGGAAGACCACCGCGCGCCCACCGTGGCCCACCAGATCTGGTACCGGGTCGGCGGCATGGACGAGGTCAGCGGCACCACCGGCGTGGCGCACATGCTCGAGCACATGATGTTCAAGGGCACGCCCAAGGTGGGCATCGGCGAGTTCTCCAAGCAGATCGCCGAGCTGGGCGGGCGCGAGAACGCCATGACCAACCGCGACTTCACGCTCTATTACCAGCAGATCGGCAAGCAGTATCTGCCGCGCATGATGGAGCTGGAGGCCGACCGCATGGCCAACCTCATCATCCGCAAGGACGAGTTCGAGCGCGAGATGAAGGTGGTGATGGAAGAGCGCCGCCTGCGCACCGACGACTCCGCGCGCGGCACGGTCTACGAGCAGTTGCTGGCCACGGTGTTTACCGCCGCGCCGTACCGCCACCCGGTGATCGGCTGGATGGACGACCTCGTCAACATGCGCGTGGAAGACGTGCAGGCGTGGTACCGCGAATGGTACGTGCCCAACAACGCGCTGCTGATCGTCACCGGCGACGTCACCGCCGCCGAGGTGAAGACCCTGGCCGAGCGCACCTACGGCAAGCTCAAGCCGCGCCCGCTGCCGCTGCGCAAGACCCAGCTCGAGGCCGAGCAGAAGGGCATCAAGCGGATCTGGGTCAAGGCGCCGGCCGAGAATCCCTACGTGGTGCTGGCCTACAAGGTGCCGCGCCTGCACGACGTGGACAAGGACGTCGACCCCTACGCGCTCGAGGTCCTGGCCGCCGTGCTCAACGGCTACGACAACGCGCGCCTGACGCGCGACCTGGTGCGCGAGCGGCGCCTGGCGGACGACGTCAACGTCGGCTACGACAGCATCAACCGCGCGGAATCGATCATGGTGCTCGACGGCACCCCGGCCGCCGGCCACACCGCCGAGGAGATCGAGCGCGCGCTGCGCGACGAGGTCGCCCGCATCGCGCGCGACGGCGTCTCGCCCGAGGAGCTCAAGCGCGTCAAGGCGCAGGTCGTGGCCTCGCAGATCTACAAGCGCGACTCCGTGTTCGGGCAAGGCATGGAGATCGGCGTGGCGGAGATGGCCGGCATTTCGTGGCGCAAGCTCGACCGCATGCTGGAGCGCATCAAGGACGTCACGCCGGCGCAGGTGCAGGCCGTGGCCGCCAGGTATTTCAGCGACGACAACCTCACTGTGGCGACGTTGCTGCCCCAGCCGATCGATCCCAACAAGAAGCAGCAGGCGCCGGTCGATCCCGGCTCGCTGCGCTGAGTCACCAAGAGGACCGAAGATGCCTCTCTTTGCCCCGACGATCCCGTCGCCACGCCTGCTGCGCCGCCTCGCGGGCGTGGCCGGCGGCGCGCTGCTCGCGGCCGCCTCGCTGCTGGCCCCGCAGGCCGCGCAGGCCGCCATCCCGATCGAGCAGTGGACCACCTCCACCGGCGCGCGCGTCTATTTCGTGCGCAGCCCGTCCATTCCCATGCTGGACGTCAATATGGATTTCGACGCCGGCAGCCGCTATGACCCGCCCGGCAAGGCGGGGCTGGCCACGCTGGCGTCGGCCCTGCTCGACAAGGGCGCCGGCGCGCAGGACGGCCAGCCCGCGCGCGACGAAGCCCAGGTCGCCGACGCCTTCGCCGACACCGGCGCGGACTTCGGCGGCGCGGCCAGCAGCGACCGCGGCGGCATCGGCCTGCGCACGCTCACCAGCGAGCCCGAGCTGAGCCAGTCGCTCGCGCTCGCCGCGCAACTGGTCAAGGCGCCGGCCTACCCGGATGCCGTGGTCGCGCGCGAGAAGCAGCGCCTGATCACCGCCATCCGCGAAGCCGACTCCAAGCCCGGCGTGATCGCCGACAAGATGGTGTCGCGCGCGATCTATCCCGCGCATCCGTATGGCGTGTCCGCCACCGTGGCCTCGGTCGAGTCCATCACGCGGGCCGACCTGCAGCGCTTCTGGCACGACAACTTCGCCGCCTCGCGCGCCGTGGTGACGCTGATCGGCGCGATCGACCGCAAGCAGGCCGAGTCCATCGCCGAGGCGCTTACGCGCGGCCTGCCGGCCGGCGCCGCGCCGCCGGCCATGCCGCCGGTGCAGCTCGCCATCCCGGCCAGCGAGCAGCGCGTGCCGCATCCGGCGCAGCAGGCCACGGTGGCGATCGGCCAGCCCGCCATCGCGCGCGGCGACCCCGACTACTTCCCGCTGCTGGTGGGCAACTACGTGCTCGGCGGCGGCGGCTTCAGCTCGCGCCTGACCAACGAGGTGCGCGAGAAGCGCGGCCTGACCTACGGCGTGGACAGCTATTTCGCGCCGGCCAAGCAGGCGGGCCCGTTCGGCATCGGCCTGCAGACCAAGAAGGAGCAGACCAACGAGGCGCTGGCGCTGGTGCGCAAGGTGCTGGCGCAATACGTGGCCGAGGGCCCGACCGAGGCCGAGCTCAAGGCGGCCAGGGACAACCTCGTCAACGGCTTCCCGCTGCGCATCGACAGCAACCGCAAGCTGCTGACCAACGTGGCCAACATCGGCTGGTACGGCCTGCCGCTGGACTACCTGGACACCTGGACCGCGCAGATCGGCAAGGTGACGCGGGCGCAGGTGAAGGACGCCTTCCAGCGCCACGTGCATCCGGATGCGATGGCCACCGTGATCGTGGGCGGACCGGAATAAGACGTCGTTTCGGAAAGATCCTGGCCAGAACCGGCGGAACCGGCGGAACCGGCGGAACCGGCGGGGCAAGCGGAACAGGCGGAACAGGCGGAACAGGCGGAGCAAGGCGGGCGCGGAGCACGGGCGCGTCCGCAGGCTCTACAATCACGGCATGAATTCGCGTACCCGATCTCCTTCGCCCGCCGCCGGCGGGCCATCCCCGGCGCCTGCCGCGCGGCGCTCGCCCGCGCAGGTCCGCATCATCGGCGGCAAGTGGAAGCGCACGCCGCTGCCCGTGCTCGACGCCGAAGGCCTGCGCCCCACGCCCGACCGCGTGCGGGAAACCCTGTTCAACTGGCTCGGCCAGGACATGTCCGGCCTGGCGTGCCTGGACCTGTTCGCCGGCTCCGGCGCGCTCGGCTTCGAGGCCGCCTCGCGCGGGGCGGCGCAGGTGACGATGGTGGAGGCCAATCCGCGCGTGGCCAAACAGTTGCGCGACAACCAGTACCGGCTCGACGCGCAGCAGATCCGCATCGTGCAGGGTGACGCATTCGCAACCGCGGCGCAGATGCCGGCGTCGAGCTTCGACGTGGTCTTCCTCGATCCGCCGTTCGCGCAGGACTGGCTGCGGCCCGCGCTCGAGCACGCGGCCAGGCTGTCGCGCCAGGGCGGCGCGGTCTACGTGGAGACCGACCGCGCGCTGAACGGTCCCGACGCGCCGGTGCCGGCCGCGCTGGAGATCGTGCGGCATGCGCGCGCGGGCGCGGTGCACTTCCATCTGCTGCAGCACCGGACCACCTGATCCGCCCGGCGCGATCGGCCCGATCCGCCCGGCGGGGCGCCGTGGCCGGCCATCGCACGCTGGATGCCGCACTGCCGCGAAACCGTCATCGGGCGGCTTGCAAGTGCTGCTTTTAGCGTTACACTACGCCGCTGTCGCCAACGCTCGTCACGCAGCCTCGGCTCCCAGCCCTCACCATAGCGGGCGGGGCCAAGCGGTCCATCCAGGACCGGCAACGGGCAGAACAAGGAGGAAGCATGGTCGTCGCGGTCTACCCCGGCACGTTCGATCCAATGACCCGGGGCCACGAGGATCTGGTGCGCAGAGCGTCCAACATCTTCGATGAGCTCGTGGTCGGTGTGGCGCATAGTCCCAACAAGCGCCCGTTCTTTTCGCTGGAAGAGCGCATCGGTATCGCCCGCGAGGTGCTGGGCCACTATCCCAACGTGCGCGTGGAAGGCTTCTCCGGCCTGCTCAAGGATTTCGTCCGCAAGAACAACGCCCGCGTGATCGTGCGCGGCCTGCGCGCCGTGTCCGACTTCGAGTACGAGTTCCAGATGGCGGGCATGAACCGCTACCTGCTGCCCGACGTGGAAACCATGTTCCTGACGCCGTCGGACCAGTACCAGTTCATCTCCGGCACCTTCGTGCGCGAGATCGCGGTGCTCGGTGGCGACGTCAGCAAGTTCGTATTCCCCTCGGTCGAGCGCTGGCTGAAAGAGAAAATCGGCAAAGCGGAATAGAATGAGGGCTTGCGACATGCGGACCGCGGCCAGTCGGGCGCGGCCCATGTCCGGCTGAAAGGAAACACGATGGCACTGATGATCACCGACGACTGCATCAATTGCGACGTTTGTGAGCCGGAGTGCCCGAACGAAGCCATTTCGATGGGGCCCGAGATCTACGAGATCGACCCCAACAAATGCACGGAATGCGTCGGACACTTCGATGAACCGCAATGCCAGCAGGTCTGCCCCGTGGCTTGCATCCCGCACGATCCGGCCCGGGTCGAGTCGCGCGAGACGCTGATGGGGCGTTACCGCCTGCTGACGGCGGCCAAGCGCGCCGCCTGAAGCCACAAGGCCAGGCAGCCCGTTCGGCGGCAAAAAACCCCGGCACCGGAAGGTGGCGGGGTTTTTTGTTGGGTGCTTGTTGGGCGTCCCGCGCGCGTGATGCCGGCGCGGCGCTCAGCGGCCCGTGTGCAGCTCCAGCATGGCGCGCTCGCTCTCGCCCCTGGCCAGCAGCGACAGCGGCGCGATGCTGCGGTCGATGGCCTCGTCGATGGCCTGCTGCTCCTCACGGCGCGGCGGCTTGAGCACATAATTGATCACGTCCTCGCGCCCGCCCGCGCCGCCCGGCGCGTTGCGCGGATGGCCCACGCCCAGGCGCAGCCGCCAGTAGTCCTGCGTGGTCAGGTGCGCGGCGATGTCCTTGAGGCCGTTGTGGCCGCCGGCGCCGCCGCCGCGCTTGAGCTTGACCGCGCCCGGCGGCAGGTCCATCTCGTCGTGGGCGACCAGGATCTCGTCGGGCAGGATCTTGTAGAAGCGCGCCAGCGACACCACCGACAGCCCCGAGCGGTTCATGAAGGTGGACGGCTTGAGCAGCCAGATGTCCTGGTCCCACAGGCGCGCGCGCGCGGCCAGCCCGTGGAAGCGGCCTTCCACGCGCAGCGTGGCGCCGCCCATGCGGGCAAGTTGGTCGACCAGCCAGAAGCCGGCGTTGTGGCGGGTGGCTTCGTATTCCGCCCCGGGATTGCCGAGGCCGACGATGAGTTTGATCATGCGTGCACTACGTGGGTGAGGGCGGCCAGAGGCCAAGCATACGCGAAACGGCATGGGGACCGGCACGCGAAAAAAAGCCGCCGGACACGCCGGCGGCTCTTTCTTGCCATTGCTGGTGCGCGGCCCGCGGGCCGCGCTCAGGCAACTCAGGCAGCGGGCGTTTCGCCGCCTTCGGCAGCTTCCGCGACGCCACCGGCCGGCAGCGAGATGCTGGCGACGGCGGGGTTTTCGTCACCGTGGGTGATGGCGCTCACGCCCTTCGGCAGCTTCACGTCCGACAGGTGCAGGGTCTGGCCCAGCTCGCCCGCGCCCAGGTCCACCTCGATGAACTCGGGCAGGTCGGCCGGCAGGCACGACACTTCCAGTTCGTTCAGGATGTGGTTGACGATGCCGTGGCCCAGCTTCACGCCCGGGGCGTTTTCCTGGTTGACGAAGTGCAGCGGCACCTTCACGTGGATCTTGTCCGAGGCCGACACGCGCTGGAAGTCGACGTGCAGCACCAGCGGCTTGAACGGGTGCATCTGGAACGCGCGCAGCAGGGCCTTCTCGGCCTTGCCTTCCACTTCGAGGTCGAGGATCGACGAGTGGAACGCTTCCTTCTTCAGCGCGTGGAACAGCGCGTTGTGATCGAGTTCGATCATCTTGGGTTCGGCAGCGCCGCCATAGATGATGCCCGGGGTCTTGCCGGCGTTGCGCAGGCGGCGGCTCGCACCCGTTCCCTGTACGCTACGCTCGAAAGCTACGACTTTCATGATGACTCCAAATGTAAGAGGGCTGTCCGCGACCAGACAGCCCGATGAACCGGCAGGAAAGGGCTATTCGCCCCTGCCTGCCACAGTAAAGCCTTGAATTCTATCAGGAATCGGCAAACAGCGACATGATCGAGTCGCCCTTGACGATCCGGGTAAAGGTTTCGGCCAGCAGCGGCGCGGTCGACAGCTGGCGGATCTTGCCGGACTGGATGGCGTCGTCGCGCAGCGGGATGGTGTCGCACACCACCACTTCGTCCAGCTCGGAATCCGCGATGCGGGCAGCGGCACCGCCCGACAGCACCGGATGGGTGCAATAGGCGAAGACCTTCTGCGCGCCGCGCTCCTTGAGCACCTGGGCCGCCTTGCACAGCGTACCGCCGGTGTCGATCATGTCGTCCATGATCACGCAGTTGCGGCCGTCGACTTCACCGATGATGTTCATCACCTCGGCCACGTTGGCCTTGGGGCGGCGCTTGTCGATGATGGCCAGGTCGCAGTTGAGCTGCTTGGCCAGCGCACGGGCGCGCACCACGCCGCCGACGTCGGGCGAGACCACCAGCAGGTCGCCGTAGTTCTTCTCGCGCAGGTCGCCCAGCAGGACCGGCGAGGCGTAGATGTTGTCGACGGGGATGTCGAAGAAGCCCTGGATCTGGTCGGCGTGCAGGTCCATCGTCAGGATGCGGTCGACGCCGGCGACTTCCAGCATGTTGGCCACCACCTTGGCCGAGATCGCGACGCGCGCCGAGCGCGGGCGGCGATCCTGGCGGGCATAGCCGAAGTAAGGCATGGCGGCGGTGATGCTGCGTGCCGAGGCGCGCTTGAGCGCGTCGACCATCACCATCAGTTCCATCAGGTTGTCGTTGGTCGGCGCGCAGGTGGACTGCAGCACGATGACGTGCTTGCCGCGAACGTTTTCCTGGATTTCGACTTGGACTTCGCCGTCGGAGAACCGGCCCACCTGTGCCTTCCCAAGGGGAATGCCGAGGTGCTGCACGACAGCCTCCGCGAGTTTGGGGTTGGCGTTGCCGGTAAAAACCATCAAGCCTTCGCTGCTCATTCGGTGCACCTGTCTTGCTGCTGGGGGGGACGACCGTCACCGGCTAGTGCCGGTGACGTATTCTGCGGATCTGCGAGGAATGTAATGGCAGGGGAAGAAGGATTCGAACCTTCGAATGCCGGAATCAAAATCCGGTGCCTTGACCAACTTGGCGACTCCCCTACACAACCGGGTCCGTCCATCGTCACATACAGCCAGCGTGACGCCGAACGAAAAACTATCAAGCGAGCGCTGCGAGCGGGTGGCGGGACAAACTCCTCGCACACTTGCCATCCCATCCGGGTGGCAACCGTTCCAGTACCTGCTGCGCCGTCTGCTCGTCATCAAACCGTGCAAACACGCAGGCGCCGGATCCGGTCATCCTTGCATGGGGACTGTATTGTCTCAACCATTCAAGGGCTCGGGCAACTTCGCCGAACTTCGCCGTTGCTATCGTTTCCAGATCGTTGCGACCGAAAGCGAATTTGTTTGTGCAAGCAGCGAAGACCGCAACTATAGAGATCGGCGTATCCCTTGTCAAGCGCCCGTCCGAAAAAATTTCCGGGGTCGGGACGTGCTGGCGCGGATGGACGATCACGAACCAGCTCTCGGGCAGCTCGACCGTGGCCAGTTCCTCGCCGATGCCCTGCGCGAAGGCATTCTCGCCGTGCAGGAAGAACGGCACGTCGGCGCCGAGCGTCAGGCCGATGCGCTTGAGTTCCTCGCGCGGCAGGCCCAGGCCCCACAGGTGGTTGAGCGCCATCAGCGTGGTGGCCGCGTCGGACGAGCCGCCGCCGATGCCGCCGCCCATCGGCAGCCGCTTGTCGATGGCGATGTCGGCGCCGAACGCGGTGCCGCCGGCCTGCTGCAGCGCGCGCGCCGCGCGCACGATCAGGTCCGAGTCGGCCGGCACGCCGGGCACCTCGGTGACGCGCTCGATGCGGCCGTCGTCGCGGCGGCGGAAGTCCAGCGTGTCGCTCCAGTCCACCAGCTGGAACACGGTCTGCAGCGTGTGGTAGCCGTCGGGGCGGCGCCCGGTCACGTGCAGGAAGAGATTGAGCTTGGCGGGCGCGGGGCAGCCGCGCAGTTCGGGCGGGGGCAGGGTGCGGGCAGTATTCATTGGGCCTGTTCCGGGTCGATCACGAGGCGGACCGACAAGGGGTTGCTGTCGCCGTCGCGCGCGAGGTCGATGCGGCGCGGCTGCTGTGCGGCCGCATCCTGCCACGCAACGTAGCGCACGGTCCAGCCGTTCTGCGCCAGCGTGGCCAGGCGCCCGCTGTCGTCGCGCGTGGCGCGCGCGGGCGAGCCCGGCGCGGGCCTGCCGTACAGCCAGTCGCGCATGCCGGCCACCGGCAGCGAGAAGCCGAGGGCTTCCTCCAGCAGCGTGTCCACCTCGGGCGCGTTGCGCGGCGGCTGGTTGGGCAGGTCGAGCGTGGCGCCGGACGGCGTGGAAGTCACCACGGCCAGGGTCTGGCCCAGCGGCGAGATCAGGTCGAGCCGCACGTTGCGGCCCTGCTCATGCCACTGGAAGCTGCCCTGCACGCCTTCGTCGCGGCCGTAGCGCACGTAGCTGGCGGCAAAGCGGCCCTTGAGGTCGCGCGCCTGCGCGGCCTCGCCGGTGTCGAACTGGCGGGTGGGCGTGATGCTGGCGCAGGCCGCGAGCCAGAGGGGCGCGGTCAGGCACAGCAGGGCTAGGCGTCGGGATATGGGCATGGGTGTCTGGCGCCCGCGCCGGCGGCGCGGGCGGCGGGCCTTCCTTCCGGCGCGGGCCGGAAGGAAGCGGGTGGATCATCGGACGCGGCGAACAGAGGCGAACGTCGGCGAAGGCAGGCGCGGGCCTACTTGGACAGCGCCGACAGCGGCACGTTGTAGCGGCGCAGGGTGTCGATCAGGATCACGTTGTCCGGCTCGATCTTGGCGGCTTCGGTCCAGGTCTTGCGCGCCTCGTCCTGCTGGCCGAGCTGCCAGAGGACCTCGCCCAGGTGGGCGCCGAT
This sequence comes from Cupriavidus sp. WS, assembly GCF_000395345.1. Classification (NCBI taxonomy): domain Bacteria; kingdom Pseudomonadati; phylum Pseudomonadota; class Betaproteobacteria; order Burkholderiales; family Burkholderiaceae; genus Cupriavidus; species Cupriavidus sp. WS. The sequence goes on from NZ_AQPL01000129.1 coordinate 24,496, forward strand.
CTCGGCCTCGGGCGCCCGGGCGTAGGCGTTGCGCAGCAGTTCGGCGGCCGGCTGGAGCTGGCCCAGGCGGAATTTGACCCAGGCCAGGCTGTCCATGATGTAGGGATCGTCCGGGCCCAGCGCCGAAGCCTTCTCGAGCAGCTGCAGCGCCTCGGGCAGGCGCACGTTGCGGTCCGCCAGCGAGTAGCCGAGCGCGTTGTAGCCCTGCTTCTGCTCGGGCTGCATGGCGATCACCCGGCGCAGCAGCGTCTCCATGCTGTCGTAGCGCTTCTCGCGCTCGTCGAGCATGGCCAGCTCGTAGACCCAGTCGGAGTTGTCGGGCTCGGCCGTGGTCCGCTCTTCCAGCACCTTGCGGGCGCGGCCGTAGGCCTTGGCGTCGAGCAGCATGCCGACCTCGGCCTGGCGTATCGCGGTCATGCGCTGGGCGCGCTGGTCCGGCTCGGCGATGTCCTCGCTGTCGGCCAGCATGTCGTTGAAGACGGCCTGGGCATCGTCGAGCTTGCCCATGCGGCCCAGCAGCTGCGCGCGCTTCACCGCGGCGGCTGGCGCCAGGCGGCTGTCGTCGATGCGGTCGAGCCAGGCCACCGCGGCCGGGTAGTCCTTCTTTTCCTCGGCGATCTGCGCCAGGTACTGGTAGGCGATGTCCGGGCTGGCGGTCGGCACCTGGCCGGCCAGCTGCAGGTATTCCTTCAGGTACTGCTCGGCCTCGTCGTAGCGCTTGGACTGCAGGCTGGTCAGGCCGAGCGCGAGCGGCACGCGCGGGTCCTTCGGCGCGATCTTGCGCAGGGTCTCGAACTCGGCGCGCGCGGCCTGCAGGTCGTTCTGCTGCAGGTACAGGCGGGCCAGCGTGATGTGCCCGTTGATCGAGACCGGCGCCTTGTCGACGAAGGCTTTCAGCCCGGCGATGGCCTGGTCGGGCGCGCCGTCCGCGCGCAGCTCGGCGGCCATCAGCGCGGCCGCCTCGTAGTCGGGCCGCATGCGCAGCGTCTGGTCGAGCTCGGTCAGCGCGCCGGGGATGTCGTTGGCGGCTTCCCTGGCGCGGGCCAGCGCGAGGTGGGTCTCGGCCGAGCCCATGTCGTTGGCCACCAGGCGCCGCAGCAGGGCGGCGGCGCCGGCCGGGTCGCTGGTGCGCGAGAGCTGCTGCTGCATCTGCAGGATCGCGTCCGGCCGGTGGCCCGGCGGCACGCCGTTGAGCTGCAGCGCGAGCAGCGGCTCGGCCTCGTCCCAGCGGGCGCTCAGCACCAGCAGGGTGGACAGCACCTGGCGCGCGCCCGCCGAAGTGGGCGCAAGCTCGGTCCACAGGCGCGCGGCCTCCAGCGCCTGCGGGGCGCTGCGCGCGTTGAACGCGATCTCGGTGGCGCGCTGGGCGAAGCGCGGGTCGCGCGTGTTGCGGGCCAGTTCCAGGTAGGTCTGGTAGGCCGGGCCGATCACGCCGCGCTGCACGGAAATCTCCGCGGCCAGCACGCGGTACAGGATGTCGCCGGTCAGCGGCACCGCCGGCAGCGGCATCTTGGGCGGCAGCGGGTTGGAGCGGGCCGGCGCCGGCGCGGCTTCCGCGGCGAGCGTGAGCGGACGGGCGTCGGCGGCATGGCCGGCGAGCGGAGCCAGGGCGCAGACCGCCAGCGCGGCCGCGGCGATGGCCGCCAGCCTGTGACGCAGGGGCCGCCGGGCCGGCCGGGCAAGGATGGAGTCAGCGGGGGTCATCGAGGTACGGTCCAGACGGTCCGACATGTGGGTGGGTGCTCCAGCACGCAAAAGCGCAGATGCGATGGGATAGTTAAGGGCATTGTAGCCTGCCGTTACAATGCCTTGCTTGTCCGCGTGGCGCCAGCCGGCATGGGGCTTCTGGCGGTTTGAGTGGCTTGCAAGGGAGAGGTTCGATGCCTGAGTTGCCGGAGGTCGAAGTGACCCGGCGCGGCTTGCTGCCGCACGTGGTCGGCCGGCGTATCGCCGAGGTCGTGGTGCGCCATCGCGGCCTGCGCTGGCCGGTGGAAACCGGGCTGGAGGCGCAACTGGCCGGGCGCGTGGTCGCGCGCATCGAGCGGCGCGGCAAGTACCTGCTGCTGGAGTGCGTGCGGGCGGCCCCGCACGATGATGGGGTGCCGGGCCCGGCCGCCGTGGCGGGTCCGGCGCCTGGGTCGCCGCCCGGAGGCGAGCGCGGCTGGCTGCTGATCCACCTCGGCATGACCGGCACGCTGCGGGTGCTGCCGCAGGCGCCGCCGCCGGGCGCGCACGATCACCTCGACCTGGTCCTGGCCGGGACGGACGGAGATGGCGCCGCGGCGCCGCTCGTGCTGCGCTTTCGCGATCCGCGCCGCTTCGGCGCGGTGCTGTGGAGCGCGCTGGCGGAGGCCGAACTCGAGACCCATCCGCTGCTGCGCGGGCTCGGCATCGAGCCTTTCGACGCGCGCTTCGACGGCGCCTGGCTGCACCGCCACGGGCGCGGCCGCAGCGCGGCCATCAAGACCGTGCTGCTGGCCGGCAACATCGTGGTCGGCGTGGGCAACATCTACGCCTCCGAGAGTTTGTTCGCCGCCGGCATCCGCCCGACCACGCCGGCCGGGCGGCTGTCGCTGGCGCGCTGCGAACGGCTGGCCGCGGCCGTGCGCGACACGCTGGCGCGCGCCATCGAGCGCGGCGGCAGCACCCTGCGCGATTTCGTCGGCAGCGACGGCAGCAGCGGCTACTTCCAGCTCGACTGCGCGGTGTACGACCGCGCCGGCCATCCGTGCCGGGTGTGCGGCACGACCATCCGGCAGATCGTGCAGGGCCAGCGCTCCACCTTCTATTGCCCGACCTGCCAGCGTTGAGCGGCGCCCGGCGAAGTGCTTCGCGGGCGTCTTGCGGCTGGTGCCGCGCGCACCCGATGGGCCGGCGCAACACCGCGGCCCGCGGGCGCTTCTAATTTCACAAAAGTGCGCCGGAAACCTGTATCTTCGATAACGTAAAAAAGTGTTACAGAATACACAGCCGAATACTCAGCCCCTGCGCCGGCGCGAGCCGGCGTAGACGCCTGCGCCAGGCCCGTGATGCCGCCGCGGGGGCTGATCGCTCAAGATCCCAGTACCAATGACAACCCTCGCCCTTCAATTCGAACAGTACGGCGCCTGGAGAACCGGGGTACTCGATTCCCTGGCCGAATTCCGTGGCTGGCTGCAGCAGCACGACCTCTACGACGCCCAGGCCGACGAGCGCGCGCAGCGCATCCAGAGCGTGCTCAAGAGCGACCGGCTCAAGGTGGCGTTCATCGCCGAGTTCTCGCGCGGCAAGAGCGAACTGATCAACGCGATCTTCTTCGCCGACTACGGCCGGCGCATCCTGCCGTCGTCGGCCGGGCGCACCACCATGTGCCCGACCGAGCTGCGCTACGACGAGACCGAGGCGCCCTGCATCCGCCTGCTGCCGATCGAGACGCGCCTGCAGGAAGCCTCCACCGCCGACTTCCTCGACGTCGATTCGCACTGGCACACCGTGCCGCTCGACCCGTCCTCGCCCGACGGCATGCTCGACGCCTTCCGCCACGTGATCGAGACCAGCCGCGTCACGCGCGAGATGGCCGAGTCGCTGGGCCTGTACAACGACAAGGACCCCGACGCCGCCTACGCGCTCGACGCCGACGGCATGGTCGAGATCTCGCGCTGGCGCCACGCGGTGATCAACTTCCCGCATCCGCTGCTGCGCCAGGGCCTGGTGATCCTCGATACGCCGGGCCTCAACGCCATCGGCACCGAGCCGGAACTGACGCTGCGCCTGATCCCCGATGCGCACGTGGTGGTGTTCATGCTGGCCGCCGACGCCGGTGTTACCAAGAGCGACCTCGACCTGTGGCGCAGCCATGTCAGCGCGGGGCACCGCAAGGGCTGCCTGGCGGTGCTCAACAAGATCGACGGCCTGTGGGACCCGCTCAAGTCGCCGGCCGAGACCGCCGCGGAGATCACGCGCCAGGTCACCTCCAGCGCGCAGGTGCTGGGCATCGACGAGGCGCGCGTCTACCCGGTGTCGGCGCAGAAGGGCCTGGTCGCCAAGGTGACGCACGACGACGACCTGCTCGTGCGCAGCGGCCTGCCGCAGTTCGAGCACGTGCTGTCGGACCAGTTGATCCCGCAGCGGCGCGAGATCGTCGCCGACCAGGTGCAGCGCGCCGTCGAGGAGATGGCGCGCGGCGCGCAGCAACTGCTGCAAAGCCGCCGCCGCAGCATCGTCGAGCAGTTGTTCGAGTTGCGCGGGCTGCGCGGCAAGAACCACGCGATGGTCAAGCACATGCTCTCGCGCGTGCAGTCCGAGAAGGAGGAGTTCGAGCAGAGCATCGCCAAGTTCCAGGCGCTGCGGCTGGTGTTCGGCCGGCACAGCGCCGACATCATCAAGAGCCTGCAGTTGCGCGACGTGCGCAGCACCATGCGCGAGCGCCGCGAGCAGATGAAGGAGCGCTTCTTCTCGCGCGGCCTGCGCGAGGACATGGACAGCCTGTTCGCGCGGCTGGTCGAGCTGGTCAGCGAGGCCGACCAGAAGATCGCCCAGCTGCACCAGCTCACCGACAGCATGTACCGCCGCTTCAATGCCGAGCACGGCTTCACGCTGCCGGCGCCGATCCAGTTCGTCACCGCGCGCTACGTCAGCGAGCTGCAGGCCACGCTGGCGCTGGCCAACACGCATTTCGGCGCCATGAGCATGCTCACGCGCTCGCGTCCGCAACTGGTGCAGAGCGCGTTCTCGACCATCGCCAGCCGCGTGCTGGAGACCTTCCGCGACCTCAATCGCGACATCGAGATCTGGCTCAAGTCGGTGATGACGCCGCTCGAGGCGCAGGTGCGCGAGCACCAGAAGCAGCTGCGCCGCCGCGTCGATTCGATCGAGCGCATCCATGAAGCCACCGACACGCTCGAGAGCCGCATCGCGCAGCTCGAGGAAGTGCTCAACGGCCTGGACGACCGCAGCGGGCGCATCGAAGCCTATGCCCGGCAGATCCTGCGGCCCGAGAGCAGCGGCCACGCGCGGGCGGCGGCCTGAAAGCAGGCTGAAGGCAGTCTGAAGGCGGCATGAAGCAGCGCGGCCCGCGGGCCGCGCCGCGGGAGGCGGTATCATGACGCGCCGCCGCTCCCGGCGCCGCCTTTGCTCGCCACGTCCCCGATGCCCCGCAAGTCCGCCGTCCTGTCCGCCGATATTCCCGCCACCGTAGCCCGGCCCGCCGCCGGCGTTCCCGCCGCCGGTGTTCCCACCGATTTCGCCGCCCGCGTGGTGGCGTGGCAGCGCGTGCACGGGCGCCATGACCTGCCGTGGCAGAACACGCGCGACCCGTATCGCATCTGGCTGTCGGAGATCATGCTGCAGCAGACCCAGGTCAGCGCGGTGATCGAATACTTCCAGCGTTTCGTCGGCCGCCTGCCCACCGTGGCCGCGCTGGCCGAGGCGAGCGCGGACGAGGTGATGGCGCTGTGGGCGGGGCTCGGCTACTACTCGCGCGCGCGCAACCTGCACCGCTGCGCCAAGGCCGTGATGAGCGAGCACGGCGGCGTGTTCCCGAGCGACCCCGAAGTCCTGGTGACGCTGCCCGGCATCGGCCGCTCGACCGCGGCGGCGGTGGCGGCCTTCAGCGCCGGCGTGCGCTCGCCCATCCTCGACGGCAACGTCAAGCGCGTGTTCGCCAGGTTCTTCGGCATCCACGGACATCCCGGCGTCAAGGCGGTCGAGACCCGCATGTGGCAACTGGCCGGCGAGGTGCTGCCCGCCCAAGGCCCCGCGCAGTCCGAGGACATGGTGTCCTACACCCAGGGCCTGATGGACCTCGGCGCCACCATCTGCTCGCGCGGCAAGCCCGCCTGCCTGGGCAGCGCCGCGGCCTGTCCGCTGTCCGCCGACTGCGTGGCGCGCCGCGACGGCCTTACCGCCGCGCTGCCCACGCCCAAGCCGCGCGCCGCCATCCCCGAGCGCAGCACCGTGATGCTGCTGCTGCGGCGCGGCCGCGAGATCCTGCTCGCGCTGCGTCCCGACAGCGGCATCTGGGGCGGCCTGTGGAGCCTGCCCGAAATGCCGGTCGACACCGTGCCCTTCGACGCCGAGCGGGCCGAGGACGCCGCGCTCGAACGCGCCCGCGCGTTCGGCACGCCCGGCCGCGCCGAACTGGTCGGCGAGCTCACCCACGTCTTCACCCACTTCCGCCTGCTGATCCGCGCCATCCGCGTGGACATGACCGCGCTGGCCATGCGCGACGGCGGCGATGGCCCCGCGCTGCGCTGGATCTCGCTGGATGACCTGGACGAAGTCGGCACGCCAGCGCCGGTGCGCAAGCTGCTCGAAACGCAAGCGCAAAGCGGCCTGTTCTGATGGTTTGATCAGCGCCCCGAAGGTGCGAAGAAATCGTAGCGCCTGCCACGGCCCGCGCAGTAGATTTATTCGCGCCTTCGCTACAGGATGTGGTGTTGGTGCATGTACTTGTGGACGATCTCGATCCGCATCCCCGCGTCCGGCAGCGCCATCAGCATCTGCTTGGCCTTGAGCGGCACCGGCAGCAGCTCGCACAGGCGGTTCGCCACCCAGCTCGGGTCGTCCCACAGGAAGGGCTCGCAGAAAGGCAGCTTGCCCGGGTGCTCGGCATGCAGCGCGCCGACGATGCGGCGTAGCACGGCCAGGCATTCGCCCAGCAGTTCCAGCTTGCAGTCGATGATGTCCGGCGGCAGCAACCTGGCCTGCCCGACCAGCAGGCCGTTGTCGCGCACGCTGTAGCTGAGCAGCTCGAAGCGCTGCCGGCCGCGCGTGCTGATCAGCAGCACGCCGAGCTGCTCCATGTTGCAGTCGATGATGTCGGCCAGGCAGCCGACGGTTTCCGGCACGGTGGGCTCGTCGGGGCGGGCCACCTCGCTGCCGCTGGCGATCAGGCACACGCCGAACGGCGCGCGGTCGCGCATGCAGGCGCGCACCATGTCGACGTAGCGCGCCTCGAACACGCGCAGCGGCAGCAGGCCGTCGGGGAACAGCACGGTGTTCAGCGGGAACAGCGGCAGGCTATCCAGCGTGGGCGGCGCCGATGTGGCGGACAGGGAAGGCGAGGCGGATGGGCCGGGTGCGGCGGGCGTGGCGCGTGAGGACATGCTGAGCCAGCAAAGGTTGCGGGCGGGCAGCGGTGCCGGGCACCGGCTGCCGGGGCCGGGCCGCGAAGGCGGGCGCGGCAGCGTGTATCAGCCGCCCGGCGCGAGCTCGCGGTGTCTCACCAGCACATTACCATGCGCGCGGAAATAGTTGGCAAGTCTTTCTGCGATGTAGACCGAACGGTGCTGGCCGCCGGTGCAGCCGATGGCCACGGTCAGGTAGCTGCGGTTGTCGGCGATGAAACTCGGCAGCCACTTTTCGACGTAGGCGCGGATGTCCTCGGCCATCGCCAGCACCATCGGCTGGCTCTGCAGGAAGTCGATCACCGGCGCGTCGCGCCCGGTCAGCGGGCGCAGGGCGAGGTCGTAGTACGGATTGGGCAGCGAGCGCACGTCGAACACCATGTCCGCGTCGCTGGGCACGCCGTGCTTGAAGCCGAACGACTCGAACAGCAGCGTGAGCTGCAGGCCGTCTTCGCGCACGAATTCCTTGATCCAGGCGCGCAGCGTGTTGGTGCGCACGTTGCTGGTGTCGATGCGGTGCGCGGCCTCGGCCAGCGGGCTGAGCAGCTCGCGCTCCATCTCGATCGCCTCGACCAGCGAGGTGTCGTTGAGCGGCGCGGCAGCGGCGACATTGTCTGCATTGTTCTCGCCGGCCGCGCCGGGCTTCTCGGTGCGCATGGACAGCGGGTGGCGCCGCCGCGTCTCCGAGTAGCGCTGCACCAGCGCGTCGGTATTGGCGGTCAGGAACACCACGCGGACCTGGTGCTCGGCCGCGAGGTCGCGCAGCGTGCCCGGCAGCTGGTCGAGCGATTCGCGGCTGCGGATGTCGGTGGCGACGCCCAGGTGCGTGTAGCCCTGGGACGCGAGATAGCGCGCCAGTTCGGGGATGAACTGCGCTGGCAGGTTGTCGACGCAGTAGTAGCCCGCGTCTTCCAGTACGTTCAGGGCGACCGACTTGCCGGAGCCGGAAATTCCGGTGATAAGTATGATGCGCATAGCGTCACAAGCATAACATCAGGGGAATGACGCCGTCATGACGGCGCGGGCGCCAAGAAAAATGGCGAACCGGGGTTCGCCATTCGACTGCGTGCCTTGCCGCAAGGGCGGCCCTTTTACTTGGACAGGCAATCCTTCATGAAGGCCTTGCGCTCGTCGCCCTTCTTGCCGGTGGCGTCCTTGTTGCACGCCTTCATCTTTTCCTGCTGGCTGTTGCCGGGCGCCGCCGCCGGCTTGTTCGACAGGCAGCCCTTCATGAAGGTCTTGCGCTCGTCGCCCTTCTTGCCGGAAGCCTGGGTGTTGCAGGCCTTCATCTTGTCCTGCTGGGTGTTGGCGGCTGCGGGTGCCGCCGCGGGGGCGGCGGGTGCGGCGGGGGCCGCAGCCGTCTGGGCAAACGCCACGCTGGCGAACAGCGGGGCTACCAGCGCGCACATCGCGATCATCTTCTTCATGCTTGCTCTCCTGGCTGTGGAAAACGTCATGGCCGCCGGCCTGTCGGCGCGGCGGCTCGGGGTGGGCTCGATGCCCATTACAGCACAAAACGGACGATGTCCCAAAGCCGTTGACGGCCTGGACCCGCAAGCAATGTAAGCAAATGAAAACCGCGCGGGGCGGGCGCGCTTTCTGCGCGCGCGCGCCCGCGCTCCCGGCGCTTCAGAGCAGCCGGCCCTGGCCGCGCGCGACCACGTCGGCCTGCATCGCCGCGCGCTGGCGGTCCATGAAGTCGCGCAGCGTGTCGATGCCGCGCAGGCGCAGGATGGTGTTGCGCACGGCGGCCTCGACCAGCACGGCGAGGTTGCGGCCGGCCGCCACCTGGATCTTGACCATGTGGATCGGCAGGCCGAGCACGTCGAGGTATTGCGAATCGAGCGGCAGGCGCTCGAACTCGCCGTCGTTGCGGCGCACGAGCTGCACCACCAGCTTCATCTTCATCTTCCGGCGCACCGCGGTCTCGCCGAAGATGGTCTTGATGTCGAGCAGGCCCAGCCCGCGCACCTCAAGCAGGTTCTGCAGCAGCGGCGGGCAGCGGCCTTCGATGAAGTCCGGCCCCAGGCGCACGAAGTCCACCGCGTCGTCGGCCACCAGCCCGTGTCCGCGCGAGATCAGTTCCAGGCCGAGCTCGCTCTTGCCCAGGCCCGACTCGCCCATGATCAGCACGCCCATGCCGAGGATGTCGAGGAACACGCCGTGCATGGTCACGCGCGGCGCGGAGATCCGCGAGAGATAGAGCCGCAGGTGGTCGATCACCGCGGCCGAGGACACCGGCGTGGTGAACAGCGGCGTGGACGAGCGCGTGCAGCGCAGTTCCAGGTCGGGCGGCGGCTCCATGCCGTCGGCGATCACCAGGAACGGCGGCTCGAGCAGGATCAGCTCGCCCATCTGGCGCTTGCGCATCTCGTCGTCGAGGCGCTGGTAGTAGGTGATCTCCGGCTTGCCGAGCACCTGGATCCGGTTCGGGTGGATCAGGTTCAGGTGGCCGACGAGGTCGGCGGCGGAGGTGGCTTCGCGCGCGAACTCGACGTCGAAGGCGCGGTCCGCGCCTTCCAGCCCAGCAACCCAGGAGAGTTTGATGTCGGCTGCGTTGTCGTCGAAGATCGACTGCGAGGTGACGCCAGTGAGTTCCATGCGGCTACTTTCGGGGGACGGGCTTTCAGGCCGGGCGGGCCGTCGCCCGGCGTGCCGGGTGGCGGCTGCCCAGGCGGATCAGGGATGCCATTGCGTCAGCAACTGGTGCACGGCATCGGAAGTGGGCAGGGTGGCGAGTCCTTCGCGCATTTCGCGGTCGGACAGCAGCTGGGCGATCTCGGAGAGGATTTCCAGGTGTTGCTGGGTGGCCTGCTCGGGCACCAGCAGGAAGATCAGCAGCGATACCGGCTTGCCGTCCGGCGACTCGAACGGGATCGGCTCGGCCAGGCGCATGAAGCCGGCCAGCGGCTGCTTCAGGCCCTTGATGCGGCCGTGCGGAATGGCCACGCCGGCGCCGAGGCCGGTCGAGCCCAGCGATTCGCGGGCAAACAGGTTGTCGGTCACGGTGGCGCGCGCTACGCCGTGGTTGTTCTCGAAGAGGAGCCCGGCCTGTTCGAACACCCGCTTCTTGCTGGTGACGCTGACGTCGAGGTTGATGTTGCCGGGTGGCAGCAATTTAGCCAAACGATTCATGTGGAATGCGCAGGTTTTTCTAGTAAGCAGGCCCGGGGCCGGCAGGGGGGCGCGCCAGGCAAAAAGGGGATGAAAAGGCTGGTGCCGGCTCATACCCGCATTGCACCGGTTGTCCCATGCCGGTGTCGGGCGTCTGGCCATTATAGAGCAGGCCCGCCCCCGCCTTGTGCATCGCAATAGCCCGTGCGCGGAAGCGGTGCCGCGCGCATGCCCGGAATCGCTGAACCACCGTTCATGTATTGCGCAGCATACACCGGCGGCGGGGCGTTGCGGAATCCCCTTGTGGCATTGCGCAACGGCCGCCGGCGCGAGGGTGGACACGAAAGCGGACGGCGCAAAAAAGCCGCGCAACGGGCGCGGCTTGTTCTGGTTCAAGGGACTGACACCGGCGGCCCCCTTGGCGGGCCGCCAGGCACGGTCATTGCTGCATCTGCGATGCGGCCATCTGGTACTTGACCGCGTCGCGGTCGTGGCTCTGCACGCGATCCTTGTGGCGAATCACCTGCCGGTCGAGCTTGTCGACCAGTGCGTCGATGGCGGCATACAGGTCTTCGTGATGCGCCTCGACAAAGATGTCCTTGCCCTTGAGATGTAGATTGATTTCCGCATATTGCCGCCGGTCCTTTTCTTTTGTATTGTCGACAGAGAGCAGCACGCTTACGCCAATGACTTGATCGAAATGCCTGACGATACGCTCCAGTTTCGTTTCCACGTACTCACGCAGCGGGGGCGTGATGTCCAAGTGGTGTCCACTGATCTTGAAGTTCATAGCGTTTCTCCTTCTGAAAGAGCCACACCAGGCAGGCGGTGCGGCTCGGCTACAAAGTCTTGCGGAGATTGACGGCAGGGATTTTCAGCGCTTCACGGTATTTGGCCACGGTTCGCCGGGCCACCACGAAGCCTTGCTCGCCGAGCAGTTCGGCGATCCTGCTGTCCGACAGGGGGTTCCTGGGGTCTTCGGCTCCTATGAGTTGCTTGATCAACGCCCTGATTGCCGTTGATGAGGCCGCGCCGCCGGTTTCCGTGGATACGTGACTGCCGAAGAAGTACTTCAGCTCGAAAGTCCCCATCGGCGTTGCCATGTATTTATTAGTTGTCACCCGAGAGATGGTGGACTCGTGTAAACCCAGTGTATCGGCAATCTCCCGCAAAACCAAGGGGCGCATCGCAATTTCCCCGTGGGTGAAGAAGTTCTTTTGACGTTCGACAATCGCTTGTGCGACGCGCAATATGGTGTCGAAGCGCTGCTGGATATTCTTGATGAGCCAGCGCGCTTCCTGCAGCTTCTGCTGCAGCCCGGCCGCGCCGGAGTCGCCTTTTGCGCCGCGCAGGATCTGCGCGTACATGTCGTTGATGCGTAGCCGCGGCATCACATCCGGGTTGAGCTGCGCGATCCAGCCGCCGCTCATTTTCCGCACGAACACGTCGGGCACGACGAAGTCGGCTTCGGGGCGGCTGTAGGCATGGCCGGGGTAGGGCGCGAGCGAGCGGATCAGCTCGTGCGCGGCCTTGAGGTCGGCCTCGTCGACCTGCAGCGCCTTCTTCAGGCGCGTGTAGTCGCGCACCGCGAGCAGTTCGAGATGGCTGGTGACGATGGTCAGGGCCAGCTCGCGCTGCGGATGCTTGAGCCGGCGCAGCTGCAGCGCCAGGCATTCGGCGGCGTTGCGCGCGCCCACGCCGGCGGGGTCGAAGCTCTGCAGCAGCGTGAGGATGGCGTGCACCTCGTCGAGCTCGAATTCGAGCTCCTCGGGCAGTTCCGTGCAGATTTCCTCGAGCGAGGCGCTCAGGTAGCCGTCGTCGTCGAGCGACTCGATCAGGAAGATGGCCAGGCCCTTGTCGCGCATGGAGATCTTCAGCGGGGCGAGCTGCTCCATCAGGTGCTCGCGCAGCGTGGGCTCCGCGTCGCGCAACTGCATCGGGGTCTTTTCGTCCTCGTCGCCCTGCGGGCGGCGGGCGAAGTCGTCCAGGCTCCAGTCGTTGCCGTAGTCCTCGCCGCTGTCGCTGTAGCTGTCCTCGCTGTCGGCGGCGCCGTCGGCGCGGTTCTCGCTGGTGCCCTGGCCGTCGGCGGGGGCCGGCGCGGGCGCGCTCTGCAGGTTGACCGAGCCGTCGGCGGCCACGCGCAGCGGGCTTTCGATCCAGTCGTTCTCGCGTTCGAGCAGCGGATTCTCGGTCAGGGCCTGTTCCACTTCCTGCTGCAGTTCGAGCGTGGACAGTTGCAGCAGGCGGATCGACTGCTGGAGTTGCGGCGTGAGCGCGAGATGTTGCGAGAGGCGGAGCTGTAGCGACGGTTTCATGCGAGCTATTTTATGCCCAACTTCCGTACTGGTGGAACGGAAATTGCTATCGCTGGCGTCGCCGTGATCGTTTGCGGGGCGAAAGGCGGCATGAACGCCGCCTCGCGGGTGTCCCCGCGTGCCCCTCCCGCGGCTACATGCGGAAGTTCTCGCCCAGGTAGACCTTGCGCACCGACTCGTTGGCGATGATGTCTTCCGGCTGCCCGGACGCCAGCACCGTGCCTTCGCTGATGATGTAGGCGTGGTCGCAGATGCCCAGGGTCTCGCGCACGTTGTGGTCGGTGATCAGCACGCCGATGTTGCGCGCCTTGAGGAAGCTGACGATGCGCTGGATCTCGCCCACCGCGATCGGGTCCACGCCGGCGAACGGCTCGTCGAGCAGGATGAAGCGCGGCGCGGAGGCCAGCGCGCGCGCGATTTCCACGCGGCGGCGCTCGCCGCCCGACAGCGACAGCGCCGGGTTGTCGCGCAGGTGGGCGATCTGCAGGTCGTCGAGCAGGGTGTCCAGGCGCCGCTCGATCTCGGCCTTGGCCAGCGGCTTGCCGTCGTGGACCTGCAATTCCAGCACGGCGCGGATGTTCTCCTGCACGTTGAGCTTGCGGAACACCGACGCTTCCTGCGGCAGGTAGGACAGGCCCATGCGGGCGCGCTCGTGGATGGCCAGGCCGCTGATGTGCTTGTCGTCGAGCACGATGTCGCCCTCGTCCAGCGCCACCAGCCCGACGATCATGTAGAACGAGGTGGTCTTGCCCGCGCCGTTGGGGCCGAGCAGGCCCACCACCTCGCCGCTTTTCACGTCGAGCGACACGTCCTTGACCACCGTGCGCGAGCCGTAGCGCTTCTTCAGGTGGCGCACGACGAGCGTGCTGCTTTCGGTCAGGACGTTGGTCGCGGACGACGGTTCGGTCAGGGTAGCGGTCATGAAGGCGTGAATCCGTGGGTCGGCTGCGGCGGGGTCAGGGGGCGGCGGGGGCCGGCGCGGGCTTGAGCGGCAGCGCGCTGGCGGCGGCGCCGCTGGCGGGCTGCTCCTGGCGCGGCGACAGCACCGCGCGCACGCGCCCGGACGGGCTGCCCGCGGTGGCGTTGTCGGTGCCGCCGGTGGCCGTGTAGAACTCGTTGCGGCTGTCGTAGGTGATCACCGCGCCGCGGATCTCGTCGATCAGCTTGGCGCCGGCCAGGCGCGCCATGCGGGCGTGGCCGATCAGCTTGGACAGGTCCTGCTTGCCGTCGGACTCGATGCGGTCGCCCCAGCCGTCGATGTATTCGTCGACGTTGTCGCGCTTCTGGCGGATGTAGGCCTGCTTGCCGCCCTTGGAGGTGGCCACCGCGTACTGGTAGCCCTCGGGGTCGGTGCGCACTTCCGCCGCGTCCGACTTCAGCACCATCGTGCCCTTGGTCAGCACCACGTTGCCGGTCAGTACGTACACCTGCTTGACGTCGTCGTAGCTGGCGTTGTCGGCCTCCAGCACCAGCGGCTTGTCGCGGTCGGCCTTCTCGGCGCGGGCCGGCGCGGCCAGCGCCAGGCCGAGGAGGGCCGCAGCCGTCATCAGGGCAGCCGTGCCGCGGCGGCGACAGGACGATGTCGTCAGGAATGGATTCATATTGGCGTGGTGGCGGTTGGCGCGGACGGCTGTGGCCCGCGGGCGGCTTCGTTTCTCTGGCGGTTTCCGGGTGGGGCCACGTCAGGCCCTGCTCACGGCCTGGCCGGCGGCGGGACCGTGATGATGGTGCCGTGTACGTTACCCAGCAATTGTACTTCGCGGGTGACGTTGTTGAAGACGAGCCCGTTGGCGGTCATCACGGAAGGCCCGCGCGTGAGCTTGACGGCCTTGTCGGTCTTGACGATGTCGTCGTTGACCAGCACCTGGAAATACTCGGAGGCGGCCGTCATGGGCGGGTCCTTGGACGGGTCGGGCCCCTGCGCGCGCACGATCAGGGCGTTGCCGAACAGGTCCACCACCGAGCCCTCGGCGTTCATGGTGCCGCGGTCGGCATGGCCCGTGACCGGCGGGCGGCCGATCTCGTAGGCGCGCATGGCCGGCCTGGTCACTTCGTAGGTCTGGTCGTCGGCGAAGTGGATCATCTTGTCGCCGGTGAAGCGCATCTTGGTGTTGCCGTCCTCGGCCAGCTCGGTGGCCGAGAAGCGGACCATGTAGTAGTCCGGCTCGTGCTTGGCGCCGACAGGCCCGGCGGGCGCCTCGCGCGGCGAATTGACCTGCACCAGCCAGAACGTGCTGCCGGCCACCAGCGCCATCAGCAGCAGGGGCAGCAGCCGCATGCCGAGCCGGCCGAGGGAGGACAGGAATTCCCGCATGTGTCGTGGCCGGCCTCAGATGACCTTGGCGCGGGTCAGGTCGTGGATGTGCAGCGCGCCCACCAGGCGGCCGTCGGCGTCGACCACCAGCATCTGGTTGATGCGGTTGGCCTCCATCACCTGCACCGCTTCCACGGCGAGCTGGTCCGGGCCCACGGCGTGGGGCGAGCGGTGCATGACCTCACTGATCGGCATGGTCTTCCAGTCGCGCGGCGTCTCCAGCAGGCGGCGCAGGTCGCCGTCGGTGAACACGCCGATCAGGCGCTCGTCCGGGTCCACCACGGCGGTCATGGCCATGCCCTTGCGGGTGATTTCCATCAGCGCCTGGGCCAGCGGCGTGTTTTCGCGCACCTTGGGCACGGCGTTGCCGCTGCGCATGACGTCGCGCACGTGCGTGAGCAGCTTGCGCCCGAGCGCGCCGCCCGGGTGCGAGCGGGCGAAGTCTTCCTCGCCGAAGCCGCGCGCGTCCAGCACCGCCACCGCCAGCGCGTCGCCCATCGCCAGCGCGGCGGTGGTGCTCGCGGTCGGCGCCAGGTTGAGCGGGCAGGCTTCCTTCTCGACGCCGGCATTGAGGTGGGCGTCGGCCAGCTTGGCCAGCGCCGATTCCGGGTTGCCCGTCACCGAGATCAGCTTGGCGCCGATGCGCTTGACGATCGGGACGATCGACAGCAGCTCGGCGGTCTCGCCGGAATTGGAGAAGGCGATCAGCACGTCGTCGCGCGTGACCATGCCGAGGTCGCCGTGGCTGGCCTCGGCGGGGTGCACGAAGAACGAGGGCGTGCCGGTCGAGGCCAGCGTGGCCGCCACCTTGCGCCCGATGTGCCCGGACTTGCCCATGCCCGACACCACCACCCGGCCGGTGCACCCGAGCGTGAGCTCGACGGCGCGCGCGAACTCGCCGTCCAGGCGGCCCGCGAGGGCGGCAACGGCTTCGGCTTCGGTCTGGAGCGTGTCGCGGGCGAGCCGAAGTGCTCGATCCGCATTGAAATTAGCTATCATGGCGACGAAGTATACCAACGAATGCGATGGCGCTTTGGCTGTTCCGGGGATCGGGGCGGCCGTTGCGGCTGCCGCGCCTGCCGCAACCCGCCGGCAGGGCCGCCCGCGCCGGGCCTGGCCCTGGCGCGGGACGGCGCACCCAGACCCCTTTCGATGCATTCTCCGCTGGACCTGACTCTCGTGCTGCTGGCCGCCGCCGTGTTTGGCGTGGTCGCTTTCCGCATGCTGCAATTGCCGCCGATGCTGGGCTACCTGGCGGTCGGCATCCTGATCGGGCCGCACGCGCTCGGGCTGGCCAGCGATACCGCGCAGACCAAATACCTGGCCGAATTCGGCGTGGTCTTCCTGATGTTCTCGATCGGGCTGGAGTTCAGCCTGGGCAAGCTCAAGGCCATGAAGCGCCAGGTGTTCGGCCTGGGCGGCTCGCAGGTGGTGCTGTCGATGCTGGCGGTGGTGCCGGCGAGCTGGCTGTTCAACTGGGCCTTCCCGCTGTCCTGGCAGGCCTCGGTGGCGCTCGGCGGGGCGCTGGCGATGTCGTCCACGGCCATCGTCTCCAAGATGCTGTCCGAGCGCCTCGAGCTGGAAAGCGAGCACGGGCGCAACATCATCAGCATCCTGCTGTTCCAGGACCTGGCCGTGGTGCCGCTGCTGATCGTGATTCCGGCGCTGTCGCGCGACCCCGGCGACCTGGTCATGGCGCTGGTGCTGGCCACGGTGAAGATCGCGGTGGCGCTGAGCGTGATCTTCTTCCTCGGCCAGAAAGTGATGAGCCGGTGGTTCCACGTGGTGGCCGCGCGCCGCTCGCAGGAACTGTTCATGCTCAACCTGCTGCTGGTCACGCTGGGCATGGCGGCGCTGACCGAGCGGCTCGGGCTGTCGATGGCGCTGGGCGCCTTCATGGCCGGCATGCTGATCTCCGAGACACCCTACCGCCACCAGGTGGAGGAAGACATCAAGCCGTTCCGCGACGTGCTGCTGGGGCTGTTCTTCGTCACCATCGGCATGCTGCTCAACATCCACGTGGTGCTGGACCACCTGTGGCTGGTGCTGGCGCTGCTGGTGGTGCCGATCCTGTTCAAGCTGCTGCTGATCGCCGGGCTGGCGCGCCTGTTCGGCTCGCGCCAGGGCGTGGCGATCCGCACCGGGCTGGGGCTGGCGCAGGCCGGCGAGTTCGGCTTCGTGCTGCTCAACCAGATCGACGGCCTCAACCTGGTGGACCCGGTGCTGACGCAGGTCATCCTGGCCTCGATGCTGCTCTCCATGCTGGCCGCGCCGTTCCTGATCCAGTACAGCGACGCCATCGTGCTGCGCTTCGCCGCCAACGAATGGCTGATGCAGTCGCTGAACATGACGCGCATCGCCGTGCAGAGCCTGCAGACCGAGAAGCACGCCATCATCTGCGGCTTCGGCCGCAGCGGGCAGAACCTCGCGCGCATGCTGGAGCGCGAGGGCATCACCTACGTGGCGCTCGACCTCGACCCCGACCGCGTGCGCGAGGCCGCCGGCGCCGGCGACACCGTGGTGTACGGCGACGCGGGCCGGCGCGAGGCGCTGATCGCCGCCGGCCTGCACCGCGCCGCGGCGGTCATCATCACCTACGCCAACACGCCGTCGGCGCTCAAGGTGCTGCACCACGTGCAGGAGCTCGCGCCGGCGCTGCCGGTGATCGTGCGCACGGTGGACGACTCGGAACTCGGCGTGCTGCAGAAGGCCGGCGCCACCGAGGTGGTGCCGGAGATCATCGAGGGCAGCCTGATGCTGGCCTCGCACGCGCTGGTGCTGCTGGGCGTGCCGATGCGGCGCGTGGTGCGCGGCGTGCAGCAGGCGCGCGACGCGCGCTACAGCCTGCTGCGCGGCTACTTCCACGGCCGCGACGACGACGAGGACATGGTGGAGCGCGAGTCGGTGCGGCTGTGCTCGGTCTCGCTCGGGCCGGACGCCACCGCGCTCGGGCGCAGCCTCGGCACGCTCGGGCTGGAGCGCATCGGCGTGGAGGTGACGGCGGTGCGCCGGCGCGGCATCCGCGCGTTCGACCCGCAGCCCGAGACCGTGCTGGAGCCGGGCGACATCGTGGTCCTGCGCGGCCAGCCCGAGGCGCTGGAAGCGGCGGAAAAACGCATGCTGACGGGCTGATGCCCGCCGTCAGGCAAATGCGCGGATCGCGGTCAGCTACCTACCGTCAGGCCGCCGCGCGCGGCGCGGCCGTGGCGCTCGCCGCGCCGTCGGCCCACGACGGCGGCAGGCCTTCGAGCACCGAGCGCGCGTCGAGCGAGCGGATCGGCACCAGCGGGTCGGCCGGGATGCGGCCCTCGCCCTGCAGCATCAGGTAGCGCAGGCAGCACACGCGCAGGAAGGACGTGAAGTTGGCCGCCTCGCCCCGGTAGGCCACCAGTTCGTCGTGCAGCCGCGTGATCAGCTGGCCCACGCTCATGGCGTCGCGCCGGGCCAGCGTTTCCAGCACTTCCCAGAACAGGCTTTCCAGGCGGATGCTGGTGGCCACGCCATGCAGCCGCAGCGAGCGCGACTGGCACAGATACGACTCCGGATTGGCCCGGATGAAGATTTCGCACATGGGAGACTCCCGTTCGGCGCGGCCGGCGGGCAACGCAAGCACGCGGGCCGCCTCCGGCAGCCTCTAATGTACGATCCGGGTGCCCAGCACCGCAAGGAACTGCGCCAGCCAGGCCGGGTGCGCCGGCCATGCCGGGGCGGTCACGAGGTTGCCGTCGGTATGGGCCTGGTCCACCGGGATGTCGGCGTACTTGCCGCCGGCCAGCCGCACTTCCGGCGCGCAGGCCGGGTAGGCCGAGCAGGTCCGTCCTTCCAGCACGCCCGCGGCGGCCAGCAGTTGCGCGCCGTGGCAGACCGCGGCGATCGGCTTGCCGGCGCCGGCGAAGTGGCGCACGATCTCCAGCACGCGCTCGTTCAGGCGCAGGTATTCGGGGGCGCGCCCGCCCGGGATCACCAGCGCATCGTAGGCGGCGGGATCGACCTCGGCGAAGGTCGCGTTGAGCGCGAAGTTGTGGCCGCGTTTCTCGCTGTAGGTCTGGTCGCCCTCGAAGTCATGGATGGCGGTCGCGCAGCTCGCGCCGGCCTTCTTGTCCGGGCAGACCGCGTGTACCGTGTGGCCGACCATCTGGAGCGCCTGGAACGGCACCATCGTTTCGTAGTCCTCGGCGTAGTCGCCGACCAGCATCAAGATCTTTTTTGCCATCGCGGTCTCCTGTATGGTTACGGGTGCCCGGCGGGGCGCACGCGCGGACGGACCGCGCGCCCGGCCCGCCCGGCGCGAGCCCATTGTGTTGCCGTTCGCGGCCGCCCGGGTAGTAACCCATTACCGCATCCTGTCCCGCAGCCTGTTCCGCACCCCTCCGGCATCCGGCCACCGCGGCCGGCCTGCCGGGCCGGCAGGCCGCACCAACGAGTTCCCATGCCCAATACCACCATCCAGTCGTCCGCCCTCGGCCACGTCACCGAATACCTGCGCGAGCGGATCCGCACCGTGCCCGACTGGCCGCAGCCCGGCGTGATGTTCCGCGACATCACCCCGCTGCTGCAGGACCCCAAGACCCTGCGCGTGCTGATCGACGTCTTCGTCCACCGCTACATGGACGCCCGCCTGGACCTGGTCGCCGGCATCGACGCGCGCGGCTTCATCCTCGGCGCGATCGTCGCCTACGAGCTCAACCTCGGCTTCGTGCCGATCCGCAAGAAGGGCAAGCTGCCGTTCCAGACCGTGTCCGAGGAATACGAGCTCGAATACGGCAGCGCCACCGTCGAGATCCACGCCGACGCCTGCAAGCCCGGCGACCGCGTGCTGCTGATCGACGACCTGATCGCCACCGGCGGCACCATGATGGCCGGGCGCAAGCTGCTCGAGCGCCTGGGCGCCACCGTGGTGGAGGGCGCGGCCATCGTCGACCTGCCCGAACTGGGCGGCTCGCGCCACCTGCTCGACAGCGGGCTGCCGCTGTTTACCGTGTGCCGCTTCGACGGGCACTGAAGCCGGGCGCGCGCCTGAATCAATCACCGGAGCCTCTGCCATGCCGGATCTGCTGCTGTTCCTCGTCACCTCGGTCGCCATCACGCTGGCGCCCGGGCCCGACAACCTCCAGGTGCTGGCGCGCGGCATGGCGCAGGGGCGCCGCGCCGGCGTGGTGGCGGCGCTCGGCTTCGCCTCGGGCTGCCTGTTCCACACCGTGGTGGCCGCGGTCGGGCTGGCGGCGGTGCTGCGCTCCTCGCCGCTGGCGTTCCAGTGCATCAAGTTCGCCGGCGCGGCCTACCTGATCTGGATCGGCATCCAGGCGCTGCGCTCGCGTGGCGCGCTCGGCCGGGGTGCCGACGCGCCGGCGGTGCCGCTGGCGCGGGTGTTCCGCCAGAGCGTGCTGGCCAACCTGATGAACCCCAAGGTGACGCTGTTCTTCCTGGTGTTCCTGCCGCAGTTCGTGCGCGCCGACGCCGCCCACGCGGGCTGGCAGATGCTGCTGCTGGGCCTGGTCTTCATGCTGCAGACGGCGGTGGTGTTCTCGCTGTTCGGGCTGTTCGCGGGCGTGCTGGGCGACTGGCTCCGGCACCGGCCGCGCGCGGGCCGCTGGCTCGACCGCGTGGCCGGCGCCATCTTCGTGGCGCTCGGCGTCAAGGTCGCGCTGCCGGCCTGAACGCGCGCGGGCGGCCCGGCGCCGCCGCGTTGCGCCGCGTGCCCACGCCCTGTCCGCCCCCCGTCCGCGGCGTTGCCCGCCCATGCGTGGCGGCGCATAATGCCCTCTTGACAACGATACGATGGCCGGGCGGCACCTTGCGCCGGCATTTGCATCAGCTCCGGCATCAGCGCCGCGCCCGGCCCCGCGTCCGGCCCCGCATCTTCCGGCTCCTGCATCTGCCCTCGCAACGGCGGCACCGGTCACAGAAGGGCAGACCATGGGCGTTCTACTTCATTTGCTTTCCGGCGTGGCGCTGCTGGTGTGGGGCACCAACATCGTCAAGGTCGGCATCCTGCGCGTGTACGGCGCCAACCTGCGCCACGTGCTCTCCTCCAGCATCGCCAACCGCTTCACGGCGTTCGCCGCCGGCCTCGGCGTGACCGGGCTGGTACAGAGCAGCAACGCCACCGCGGTGATCGTCAGCTCCTTCGTCGGCCAGGGCCTGATCGCCGTGGCGCCGGCGCTGGCCATCATGCTGGGCGCCAACGTGGGCACCGCGGTGATGGTGCAGGTGTTCTCGCTGGACCTGTCGTGGCTGTCGCCGCTGCTGATCTTCGTCGGCGTGATCCTGCACCTGAGCTGGAAGGGCAACAAGCCCGGCCACGTCGGCCGCGTGCTGATCGGCCTGGGGCTCATCACGCTGGCGCTCGAGCTGATCTCCATCGCCACCCGGCCGGTGGTGCAGGCCGCCGGCGTCAAGGTGCTGTTCGGCACGCTGACCGGCGATCCCACGCTGGACATGCTGGTCGGCGCCTTCCTCACCATCCTGTGCTATTCCAGCCTGGCGGTGGTGCTGTTCTGCGGCGCGCTGGCCTCGGCCGGCGTGGTCTCGCTGCACGTGGCGATGGCGCTGGTGCTGGGCGCCAACCTCGGCTCCGGCATCTCCGCGCTGCTGACCACCTCGGGCAACAACCAGCCCGGCAAGCGCGTCACGCTGGGCAACCTGCTGTCGCGCCTGCTCGGCTGCGTGATCGCGCTGCCGCTGCTGGGACAGGCCGAGCGCCTGCTCGCGCTGCTCGACGCCGATCCGCAGCGGCTGGTGGTCAACTTCCACCTGCTCTTCAACGTGGCGCTGGCGGTGCTGCTGCTGGGCGCCACCGGCCCGCTCGCGCGCCTGTGCGAAGCGGTGCTGCCGGGACGCAACACCGGCGACAGCCAGGTCACGCCGCGCCACCTCGACGCCGCGGCGCTGACCACGCCCACGCTGGCGCTGTCCAACGCCGCGCGCGAAGTGCTGCGCATCGGCGACCGCATCGAGCAGATGCTCGACAACATGCTGCGCGTGCTGCGCACCAACGATGCCAAGCTGGCCACCGCCACCTGCCGCATCGACGACGAGGTCGACGACCTCTACACCGCGATCAAGCTCTACCTCACCCAGATCAGCCTGGAAGCGCTGGACGAGCGCGACGGCCGCCGCTGGACCGAGATCATCTCGCTCACCATCAACCTCGAGCATGCCGGCGACATCATCGAGCGCATCCTGCTCGACGCGCGCGAGAAGAAGATCGCCCACAACCTGGCGTTCTCGGAAGCGGGCATGGAGGAAATCGCGCAGATGCACGCGCGCGTGGTGGCGAACCTGCGGCTGGGGTTGTCGGTGTTCCTCTCCGGCGACCTCAAGAGCGCGCAGCAGCTCATGAGCGAGAAAGCCACCTTCCGCGAACTGGAGCGCCGGTTTGCGCGCAACCACCTGCAGCGCATTGCGGTGCAGACCGCGGAGAGCATCGAGACCAGCTCGCTGCATCTCGACATCATCAGTAATCTCAAGCGGCTCAATTCGCTGTTCTGCGCCACGGCGTATCCGGTGCTGGAGGAAGCGGGGGTGCTGAATCGGAGCCGGATGAAGGAGGATGATGGGGAGCCGCCGGTGGGGGTGGTGTCTTCGGCGGGGGTTTGAGGTTGATGGGGGGGAAGGTTTAACGTCAACTGCCTAACGTCAACTGCTTAAAGTCAAAGTCAAAAGCCTAAAGTCAAAGTCAACATCAAAGTCAAAGGCTTTCGCTCCCCCGGAGCGACCTACTTTCTTTTGCCCGAAAAGAAAGTAGGCAAAGAAAGCGGGCTGCCTGGCCGGCAGGGGCAGAAACGTTGGGATTGCTTAGGTTGCTGGTTTCGTCGTGGGGTTCGTGGTTCTGCTGGCATCCTGCCGTTACCGGTGCGAGCGACCACGATCTGGCTGGCGGTATGGGTTGCGGGGTCAGACCTATGATGACGGGCGCACCGCTGGTTCGGGCATCTGCCGTTACCGGTTTTGGCTGTCACGGCGTAGCACCCTCGTGTTTTCGTGGTGGGCGTGGTGGACCGGGGCGCGGGTGTTGGCGGGTACGCGGGACCACCGCGCCCACCACGAAACCAGCACCATCTCTATGACGAGCCCATCCGCCCCGGTCGCGGCAGCAGCCCGAAGGGCCTGGACC
>NZ_AQPL01000130.1:0-44776 GCF_000395345.1 Cupriavidus sp. WS
CGGCGGCGGCCTGGGCGCCGAGCCGGAACACGGCCACCGTGTCCTTGAGCTTGCCGGCCTGTTCCTCGAGCGACTGCGCGGCCGCGGCCGCTTCCTCGACCAGCGAGGCGTTCTGCTGGGTGACTTCGTCCATCTGGCTCACCGCCCGCGCGACCTGGTCGATGCCGCTGGTCTGTTCGACCGAGGCGGCCGAGATCTCGCCCATGATGTCGGACACGCGCTGGATGTCGCGGATGATCTCGGTCATGGTGGCGCCGGCCTGGTCGACCAGCGTGGTGCCGGTGGTGACGCGCGCCGAGGACTTGTCGATCAGGTCCTTGATCTCCTTGGCCGCGCTCGACGAGCGCTGCGCCAGCGTGCGCACTTCGCCGGCCACCACCGCGAAGCCGCGGCCCTGCTCGCCGGCGCGCGCCGCTTCCACGGCGGCGTTGAGCGCCAGGATGTTGGTCTGGAAGGCAATGCCTTCGATGATGCTGATGATGTCGGCGATGCGCGCCGAGCTTTCGTTGATCTCGCTCATGGTCGAGACCACGTTGCGGATCACCTCGCCGCCGTGGTTGGCGGTTCCCGACGCGGTGGCGGCCAGCGAGGCGGCCTGGCGCGCATTGTCGGCGTTCTGCTTCACGGTGCCGGTGAGTTCTTCCATGCTGGCGGCGGTCTGCTCCAGCGAGGCGGCCTGCTGCTCCGTGCGCGACGACAGGTCGACGTTGCCGGCGGCGATCTGCTTGGTGGCCGCGGCGATGGTCTCGCTGCCGGTGCGCACGGCCAGCACGGTCTGCGCCAGCCCGTCCTGCATGCGCGCGATGCCCGCCAGCAACAGGCCCATTTCGTCCTGGGAGTGCACGTGGACGGTGCGGCTCAGGTCGCCGGCGGTGATGTACTCGAAGTGCTCCAGCGCGGCCTCGAGCGGCCGCGCGATGGCGCGGCGCAGCGCCAGCCAGCTGTAGACGGCAAGCGCGAGGCCGCCGAGCAGCGCGACCACGGTGATGGTGCGGAAGCGCGAGAAGGAAGCCTCGGCATCCTCGTAGCTGGTGCGGGCGCGCTCGGTCTGCAGCTTGCTGAGCGCCTCGGCGCTGGACTGCAGCGCGGCGTAGAACGGCGTGTGCGCGACGCCGGTGGCGATGATCTTCTCATGGTCCCCCGACCTGATCGCGTCGGTGAAGGTATCGAGCGCGCCGTACAGCGCCTTGCGCTTCGCGCTCACTTCCTGGGCCAGGCGGTCTTCCTCCGCGTCGCGCGGCAGCGCCAGGTAGCGCTGCCACGCGGCATCGGCGTTGCTGAGGAATTTCACGTTGCGCGCCAGCAGCTCGGCGGCGTGGGGCGAGGCCGGGTCCAGGGCGGCGCTGAACAGCGAGGTCCGCACGCGGCCCAGCCAGCTATCGGCCTCGGCGATGGCGATGGCGCTCGGCAGCTGGTTGGCGTAGGTCGCGTGGTTGGCCTCGTTGCTGCGCGTCATGCCGAGCAGGCCGAGCGCCCCGACCACGACCAGGAGGAGGGAAAGCACGAACATCGCGATGGCGAGCCGGGCCTTGATGGTGAGCTTCGATAGCATTGCTTGATCCATGTATTGAGGAAAATCTCAATACGTATTTACGGCAGGGGCAATGCCGGCTGAAGCTGTGCCGCCGCGTGCGCGCAGCGGCGGCACGCGCCCGCGCGCGCCGGCGCTCGCGAAGCGGGTCCGCGCGCTGTGCGTATTCCTGAGGCGGCGGCTGGCGGCGCAGGCGTTGGAACCCAGCAGAATCAAGGGATTGGGGCGCGCGCGGCGGCTCCCGCGCGGGAGCGGCGCGGGCATGCGTCGTTGCCGTTGTCCGTCAGGCCGGACAATGATTCCGCCGCCCGGGACAATAATCCGGCCCGGGCGGGTGCGTCCGGCGCCTCGCCAGGCGCGGTCGTTCGGGCCTATGCTCACGGCTTGTCAGGCACGAACAGCGAAGGAGCACAAATGACGTGGTCAGCCCAGCAGTATGTGAAATTCGAGAACGAACGCACCCGCCCGGTGCGCGACCTGCTGGCCGCCGTGCCGGGGCGCGCGCCGCGCCTTGCCGTGGACATCGGCTGCGGCCCCGGCAATTCGACCGAGGTGCTGGCGGCCAGCTTCCCGGGCGCCAGCGTCACCGGCCTCGACAGCTCGGCCGACATGATCGCCGCCGCGCGCAAGCGCCTGCCCGCGCTGCAGTTCGAAGTGGCCAGCATCGAGCACTGGCAGGCCCCCGGCCCCTACGACCTCATCCTCGCCAACGCGGTGCTGCAATGGCTGCCCGACCACGAGCGCCTGCTGCCGGCGCTGGCCGCCAAGCTGGCGCCCGGCGGCAGCCTCGCCATCCAGGTGCCGGACACGCTCGACACGCCCGCGCACCGCCTGATGCGCGACGTCGCCGCCGACGGCCCGTGGGCGGCCCGGCTCGCCGCCGCCGCGCAGGCGCGCACCACGCTGGCCCGCCCGGACTGGTATTACGCGCTGCTGCGCGCGCACTGCGGCACCGTCGACGTCTGGCAGACCACCTACTACCATGCGCTGGCGGGCGGCCCGGCGGCCATTGTGGAGTGGTTCAAGGGCACCGGCCTGCGTCCGTTCCTCGATCCGCTCGACGAAGCCCAGCGCGGCGCCTATCTCGAGCGCTACACGGCGGAAGTGGCGCGCGCCTACCCGCTCCTGGCCGACGGCTCCGTGCTGCTGCCGTTCCCGCGCTTCTTCATCGTGGCGACGCGCTGAGGCGGGCCGGGCCGGCGCGGGAAAGGGTGCCGAACCGGGGCGCCGGGCTGCGCTGGCGCCGGCATCGAAGTAACATTGCGGACATGGCGCCAGCCCGCACCCGGAGACCTTCCCCATGAACACGAAAACAGTCAAGATTCCCGGCCCCGATCACCCGATCACGATCGCCGCCAATCCCGGGCGCGTCGTCGTCAGGGCCGGCGGCGCGGTGGTGGCCGATACCCGCGCGGCGCTGACGCTGTGCGAGGCGTCCTACCCGGCGGTGCAGTACGTGCCGCGCGCGGACGTGGACATGGCGCGCCTGGAGCGCACCGACCATGCCACCTATTGCCCGTACAAGGGCGATTGCGCCTACTACAGTATTCCCGCGGGCGGCGCGCGCGCCGCCCGCGCGGTGTGGACCTACGAGCATCCCTACGCGGCCGTGGCGCAGATC
This sequence comes from Cupriavidus sp. WS, assembly GCF_000395345.1. Lineage (NCBI taxonomy): Bacteria > Pseudomonadati > Pseudomonadota > Betaproteobacteria > Burkholderiales > Burkholderiaceae > Cupriavidus > Cupriavidus sp. WS. The sequence continues at coordinate 3,153 of NZ_AQPL01000130.1, forward strand.
GCCGGCTATCTCGCGTTCGACCCGGCCAGGGTCGACAGCATCGAAGTCACCGCCGGCTGAGCGCCGGCCGATCAATCTGCGCAGGACCCGCTGCAAGTGCTTGAATGCATGAATGCGCGTGGCGACAGCCACGCACCGACGAACTGATGACAACATGGATGACCATTTTCGGCACGGGGCAGGTGCGCTGCCCATCTTGTTCCGGCTGCTTGCCAGGCTGCCGCTGCCACTGCTGCAGGCCACCGGGCGCCTGCTCGGCAAGCTGGCCTACGCGGCGCCGGGCCGCTACCGCGAGCGCCTGCGCGCCAACGCCGCCATCGCCGGCTATGCGGACCCCGCCTTCGCGCGCCACGCCGCCGGCGAAGCCGGCGCCATGATCATGGAACTGCCGCGGGTCTGGTTCCGCACCCAGCAGAGCGTGGGCCAGGTGGTCACCGACGACTGGCAGGTGGTGCAGGACGCCGTCGACGACGGCCGCGGCATCCTGTTCCTGACGCCGCACCTGGGCTGCTTCGAGATCACCGCGCGCTACACCGCCCAGCGCCTGCCGCTGACCGTGATGTTCCGCCCGCCGCGCAAGGACATCATGGCGCCGTTGCTGGACGCCGCGCGCGGCATGTCGGGCCTGCAGGTGGTGCCGGCCACCTCGCAGGGCGTGCGCGCCTTCGTGCGGGCGCTGCGCCAGGGCAACGCGGTCGGGCTGCTGCCGGACCAGGCGCCGAGCTTCGGCGATGGCGTGTGGGTGCCGTTCTTCGGCCGCCTGGCCTACACCATGACGCTGCCGGGCAAGCTCGCCATGCAGACCGGCGTGCCGATCATCCTGGCCGCGGGCGAGCGGCTGCCGCAAGGGCGCGGCTGGCGCATGCACTACGTGCGCCTGCCCGAGCTGCCGGCCGCGGCGCCGGCGCAGGCGGCGCTGCTCAACGCCGAGATGGAACGGCTGATCCGGCGCTTTCCGCAGCAATACCTGTGGAGCTACAACCGCTACAAGGTGCCGCCGGGCGCACCGCCCGCGCCAGCCGAGGCGGAGCCGGGCGTGCCGGAGGCGCTGTAGGCACTGTAGGCGCCGGGGGAGCCGGGAGAGCCACGGCAAGCGCCGCAGGCGGCACAACCGCCGCGCCGACGGAAATTTCCGCTCCCGACATGCGTTTGACGTGGGTCAATGGCCGCCGCGAGCCGTCCCGCTAAGATGGTTTCCGTCATGGAGATGCGGGGGCGCTCTTCATGACTTGTCTACCCGTTTCCAAGTACGGAAACTTAGCCCGCGCCACGCAAGTGGGGCGGGCTTTTTTCTTTGGCGGTCCATCTTGTGCGGTCTAGTCAGGTGTGGCGCGCTTGCGCGGCCTGCGCGCCGTCGCGAAACGCCGCGGCGACGGCTTCGACGATCGCCGGCCATATGCCGGGTTGCCGAAGCACGGGAATTTCCTTAGCGAGCGCGTTGCTGAGCTGGCCCTGGTTCTGCTCGATCGAGCGCAACACGCGGTCGGCCTGGTGGTCCGGCATTTCGACGATTTCCTTGAGCGCGCGGCGGGCCTGCGCGTGACTGCGCAGGTAGCGCGATTCTTCGCGCATCTGCTCGGTGAGTGTGCGTGCGATGAGGTCGGACAAGTACAACACATGGGGGCCGAGATCGGGATAGCGCCACAGGGGCCTGGCCGGGTCGGCGCCCGTGAAGGCGAAGTTCGATACGACGCCGTCCGGATACGTGGTCTGCGTGGATGCGAACGATACGTAGTCGCGCACGCCCTGCATGAGCGGTCCGGACACCTGGTCCAGCACCCTGTCGTAGTCGCGGCGGCCTGCCGCATCGTCCAGAATCGCCGCGGATACGGGCAGAATGACCGGTTCGGGAATGACGTTGTCCCGCCGCAGCACGTCGTTGATCAGGAAGCGGTGAACCCGGCCATTTCCATCGGCCAGCGGGTGTATATAGACAAAGCCGAAGGCGGCAACGGCGCTACGCATCACCGGCGACTGGCCGCGCGTGCGCGCCAGGAAGATCCGCAGTCCCTCCAGCATGGCGGGCACATCTTCCTGGACCGGGGCGACGTAATGCACGACTTCATTGAAGCGGACCGTTTCCCCCACGAACACCGGCGACTGCCGCAGGCCGAAATGCGTCAGCGTGGTCGTGTTGCCGAGAATGTCGCGCTGCAGTTCGGCTACGGCGGCGTCCGCCAGGGGCTGCTCGCCCTGAGCGGTGCGCCGCGCCATCACGTCGGCGAAGCGCTGGATGCGGGTCGTGCGATCGGCCTCTCCCTCGATGGCAAAGCTGGCCTTGCTTTCTCTCAAGGTCATCCAGGCGGCGGCACGCATGAGCAGGTCTTCGCCGAACTCGTTGGCCAGATCGTCGAACAGCCGGCGCACGTCCAGTGCCGCGGCCTGCTGGAAGGCCTCGGTCTTCACCAGCGTCGGGCAGAAGTGGCGCGTCCCGGGCAGGTTGTCGTTGATGCGCCAACGCTGGGTCTTCACGATCTGGCCGGCCGACGCGGCGACCAGCTTGGCATCGTCGAGCACGTCGACATAATTGCCGGCCAACCGCTCGGGCACCTGCAGATGGTCGCCGGTCAGCCACTCGTACAAGAAGGCCGCGCGGCGGGCATATTGCCCGGTGGGCTCGGCCATCACCCAGTCCTGGACGAAGCCGGGACCCGAGCGGGTGAACAAGCGCGCGAGGAATTCCAGTTGTGGCACTTCGTGCCGCAGGTGAAACTGCAGGTGCGCCGCGGCTTCGTCCGCCGGGCGCATGGTTTCGGGGTAGGTCTCCAGCCGGTAGCCGTCGTTGGCTTCGCTGGCGCGCCGTCCGCCGATCCGGCTGAGCACGGGCAGCCGTGCCAAGGGCATGACACTGTAGTGCGTGGCCAGCCAGGCGGCACCGGCCGGGTCATCAGGCAGGTCAGGCATGTGCAGGTTCCGGTAGGTTGACGCGTCGGCCTCGGCGCAAAAACGATCATCGGCGGGTCTTTGGGGTGTCCGCCGATTTCGGGTGAGCAAAATGGATTATAAATCCTCGGGTTTGCGCAAATTTGATTTTCTGCGGGGAGGGCACGCATGACATCGAGTGGAAATGTGGCGCCCGCGCCGTTCGCGCCGGACCGGCTCTCGGTCGGCCTGACGCTGCCGCTGCTGGGCGCGGGCCGCATCGTCGCGGATTTCGGGGAGCAGTTGAGCCTGGCCGCGCACGCGGACGCGCTCGGCTTTCGCGCGCTGTGGGTGCGCGACGTGCCGCTGAACAGCGCCGCCTATCCCGATCCGGTCGGGCATCTCGATCCCTGGGTCTTCCTCGGCGCGCTGGCCGCGCGGACCGGGCGCATCGCGCTGGTCAGCGGCGCCATCGTGCTCACGCTGCGCCACCCGCTGCATGTGGCCAAGGCGGCGGTATCGGTGGCGGCGCTGTCGCAGGGCCGATTCATCCTCGGCCTGGGTTCCGGGGACCGGCCGGCCGAATATGCCGCCTTCGGGCAGGACACGGCGGCGCGGCGCGATCTGTATCTGCGCCACTGGCAGACCGTCGCGGCGGCGGTGGCCAGGCCCTCCCGCGTGGTGCCGGACCTCGTTGCCGAAGGCGAGGCGGGCGGTGCCGAAGCCTTCTTCCTGCTGCCGGAACTCGCGCAGCCGATTCCGCTGCTCGCGGTCGGCTCCGGCGGGCAGAGCGTCGACTGGATCGCGCGCCATGCCATCGGCTGGATGACATACCACCGCGAGCCGGCGGTGCAGCGCGAGCGCTACCGCATGTGGCGCGCGGCGGTCGAGCGCGCCGCGCCGGGGCAGTTCCGCGCGTTCGGCGTGGCCATGCAGCTCGACCTCGCCGACGATCCCGGCGCGCCGCCCACGGCCATCCCGCTCGGCTACCGCACCGGTCGGCGCGGGCTGGCCGCCGTGCTCGCCGGGATGCGCGACAGCGGCACGCACCACGTCACGCTCAACCTGGGTTCGTCGCAGCGCGCGCCGCGCGAGGTGATGGAGGAAATCGCGGCGGAGGTCCTGCCGGCATTCCACGCCGGCTGAGGGCGAACGGGGCTGCAGGGGTGGTCGCGAGGCGTCATGGGCGCCATCGGCGGGCACCCCGTATGACGCGCCGGGCATGTCCATATTTCCGCGAAATCTTATGCGGAAAACGTGCAAGGATCGGCGAAACCATTCGTTCCTTTCAGATAGGCCGGTCGGTAGTCTTCTTCCCTGACACAAGCCTTCCCACGAAGGAAGGCCATGAAACGCGGCGCAAAGGCGCCATTTCACGACAGATGACGGGAGCAAGACACATGATTCGCAAGCTGGCCATCGGATTCGCGGCACTGGCCGTGATCGGTTCCACCCAGGTCGCCTGGGCCAACACCACGCTGCTCAATGTTTCGTACGACCCCACGCGCGAGCTGTACGTGGATGTCAACGCCGCTTTCGCCAAGGCCTGGAAGGCCAAGGGCGGCGACGCCGTGACCATCCGCCAGTCGCACGGTGGCTCGGGCAAGCAGGCGCGCTCGGTGATCGACGGGCTGGATGCGGACGTGGTCACGCTGGCGCTGGGCTACGACATCGATGCCATCGCCGAGAAGGGCCTGCTCAAGGCCGACTGGCAAAAGCGCCTGCCGCACAATGCCTCGCCCTATACCTCGACCATCGTGTTCCTGGTGCGCAAGGGCAATCCCAAGGGCATCAAGGACTGGAACGACCTGATCAAGCCGGGCGTGCAGGTGATCACCCCCAACCCGAAGACCTCGGGCGGCGCGCGCTGGAACTACCTGGCCGCGTGGGGCTACGCGCTGCGCCAGCCGGGCGGCAATGAGCAGAAGGCCAAGGAGTTCGTCGGCGCGCTGCTGAAGAACGTGCCGGTGCTCGACTCCGGCGCGCGCGGCGCGACCACCACCTTCGTCGAGCGCGGCCTCGGCGACGTGCTGATCGCGTGGGAAAACGAAGCGATCCTGGCCATCAAGGAACTGGGTCCGGACAAGTTCGACATCGTCGCGCCGTCCATCTCGATCCTGGCCGAGCCGCCGGTGGCGGTGGTCGACAAGGTGGTGGACAAGAAGGGCACGCGCAAGGTGGCCGAGGCCTACCTGCAGTTCCTGTACACCGACGAAGGCCAGGAAATCGCGGCCAAGAACTACTACCGCCCGATCTCCGAGAAGATCGCCGCCAAGTACGCGGCCAACTTCCCGAAGGTCAAGCTGTTCACCATCGACGAAGAGTTCGGCGGCTGGCAGAAGGCGCAGAAGGCGCACTTCGCCGACGGCGGCTCGTTCGACCAGATCTACCAGCCCGGCAAGAAATAAGCGGCGGCGTGAGCGCGGCGCCCACCGAACCCGCCGCGCCCGCTGCGCCAACCAGCCAACAAGGAAAGCCCGATGTCCATCCTGACCCTGTCCGGCAGCCCCTCCGCACCGTCGCGCTCCGGACACCTGCTGACGCATCTGCGCGGCGTGCTCGAAGCCGCCGGCGAGCGTACCAGCCACCTGGCGCTGCGGGAACTGCCGCCCGCCGCGCTGCTGGCGGCCAGGGTGGACGACCCCGAGATCGCCGCCGCCACCCGCGCGGTGGCCGAGGCCCAGGTGGTGATCCTGGCCACGCCGGTCTACAAGGCGGCCTACAGCGGCCTGCTCAAGACCTTCCTCGACCTGCTGCCCCAGACCGGCCTGCGCGACAAGGTGGTGCTGCCGATCGCCACCGGCGGCAGCCTGGCCCACACGCTGGCCATCGACTACGCCTTGCGCCCGGTGCTGTCCGCGCTCGGCGCGCGCCACATCCTGCCCGGCATCTTCGCCGTGGACCAGCAGATTGCCTATTCCGAGACGCAAGGCCTGAGCCTCGATCCCGCGCTGGATGCGCGCCTGGCCGAAGGCGTGCTGCGCCTGCGCGAGGCGCTGGCCCATGCCCGCATCGCGGTGCCGCTGGACCTGCTGCCCGGCACGGCCGCCGGCGCGGATACGTCCACCGCGCCCGCCGCATTCTCGCGCGCGGCGGCGCGCCCGGCCGCGGCCGGGCGATGTTCCGCCTGAGTTGACGCGGGCGGCGCCTGCCGCCCGCCCGCTTGCCTCGCGCCTTGATTGCCATGCCGCCTGCGGGCCGGCAGGCGGGCATGCGCGCGCCGCATCGCCTTGCTTCGCTTCGCACAGGATCATCTTCGTACAGGACCATTCCACATGACTTCGCCCATCTCCACGCCCGCCGGCCACCACAGCGCGCCCGCCGCCGGCGCCAGCCTCAAGCGCCGCCTGCTGCTGGCCGCGCTGGTGGCCGCCACCGGCCTGGCCTATGCGCTGCTGCCCGGCCGCGCGCAGGCGCAGGACACCAGCAACAAGGTGCTGCGCATCGGCTACCAGAAGTACGGCACGCTGACGCTGCTCAAGGCGCGCGGCACGCTGGAAAAGCGCCTCGCGCCGCTGGGCATCGCGGTCAGGTGGACGGAGTTCCCGGCCGGCCCGCAACTGCTCGAAGGCCTGAACGTGGGCGCCATCGATTTCGGCACCGTGGGCGAAGCCCCGCCGATCTTCGCGCAGGCCGCCGGCGCGCAACTGGCCTACATCGGCAACGAGCCGCCCGCGCCGGCGGCCGAGGCCATCGTGGTGCCCAAGGGTTCGGCGCTCAAGTCGGTGGCGGACCTGCGCGGCAAGCGCGTGGCGCTGAACAAGGGCTCGAACGTGCATTACCTGCTGGTGCGCCTGCTGGAAAAGGCCGGCGTGCCCTACAGCGAGATCCAGCCGGTCTATCTGGCCCCGGCCGACGCGCGTGCGGCCTTCGAGCGCGGCGCGGTGGACGCCTGGGCGATCTGGGACCCGTTCCTGGCCGCCGCCGAGAAGCAGCTCGACGCGCGCGTGCTGGCCGACGGCCGCGGCGCCGACGGCAAGAACGTGGTCAGCAACCACCAGTTCTACCTGGCCTCGCGCCCTTACGTGCAGGCCCGGCCCGACGTGGTCAACCTGATCCTGGAGGAGCTCGCCACGCTGGGCACCTGGGCCGAGAAGAACCCCAAGGAAGCCGTGACCGTGCTGGTCCCGCAACTGGGCCTCGACCCGGCCGTGGTGACGCTGGCGGTGTCGCGCTTTTCCTACGGCGCCAAGGCCGTGACGCCGGCCGTGCTGGGCGAGCAGCAGCGCATCGCCGACGTGTTCTACACGCTCAAGCTGATTCCCAAGCCGGTCAAGGTGGCCGACGCCGCCTGGCAGGCGCAGCGCTGAGCGGCGCGCCGGCCGCGCACGATTCCACGAGGCTGTCGCCCAGAACGGCCCTGATCCCATAGCCCCCGACAAGCTCAACAGGTGAAGACATGCAGGTTTTCTGGTTCATCCCCACGCACGGCGACAGCCGCTATCTCGGCACCTCGGATGGGGCGCGCGAAGTCAATTTCGATTACCTGAAGCAGATCGCCACCGCCGCCGACAACCTCGGCTACGAAGGCGTGCTGATTCCCACCGGCCGCTCCTGCGAAGATCCGTGGGTGGCCGCCTCGATGCTGGCCGCGGTCACGCGCCGGCTGCGCTTCCTGGTGGCGGTGCGCCCGGGCCTGATGGCGCCCACGCTGGCCGCGCGCATGGCGGCCACGTTCGACCGCCTGTCCGGCGGGCGGCTGCTGGTCAACCTCGTGACCGGCGGCGACGTGTCGGAGCTCGAAGGCGATGGCCTGTTCCTCGACCATGCCGAGCGCTATGAAGCCTCGGCCGAGTTCATCCGCGTGTGGCGCGACGTGCTGGCCGCCAGCCACGAAGGCGCCGCGGTGGACTTCGACGGCAAGCATCTCAAGGTCAAGGGCGCCAAGGTCCTGTACCCGCCGCTGCAGCGGCCGCATCCGCCGGTGTATTTCGGCGGCTCGTCGGAAGCCGCGCACGAGCTGGCCGCCGAGCAGGTCGAAACCTACCTGACCTGGGGCGAGCCGCCGCAGGACGTGGCGAAGAAGCTGGCCGACGTGCGCGCGCGCGCCGCGCGCCACGGGCGCACCGTGCGCTTCGGCATCCGCCTGCACGTGATCGTGCGCGAGACCGACGCCGAGGCCTGGGCCGCGGCCGACCAGCTGATCAGCCACCTCGACGACGAGACCGTGGCGCGCGCGCAGGCGGTGTTCGCCAAGATGGATTCCGAGGGCCAGCGCCGCATGGCCGCGCTGCACGCCGGCGGCGGCAAGCGCTCGCGCGCGGAGCTGGAGATCAGCCCCAACCTGTGGGCCGGCGTCGGCCTGGTGCGCGGCGGCGCCGGCACCGCGCTGGTGGGCGACGCGCGGACCGTGGCCGCGCGCATGCAGGAATACGCCGAGCTGGGCATCGACACCTTCGTGCTGTCCGGCTACCCGCACCTCGAGGAAGCCTACCGCTTCGCCGAGCTGGTGTTCCCGCTGCTGCCGCGCTCGGTGCAGGACAAGCTGCCGGGCAAGGTGCTGTCCGGCCCGTTCGGCGAAGTGATGGCGACCGGCATCGTGCCGCGCGCGTCGCAGAGCTGAGGAGACACGCCATGAGCGCCCCCTCGACACTCCCGCCGCGCCGCATCGCGTGGCTGCATCAGGCCGCGGCCGCCGCCGCGCCGTGGGCGGTCCCGGTGCTGCTGGTGCTGGGCTGGCAACTGGCCGCGCAGGCCGGCTGGCTGTCCAGCCGCATCCTGCCGGCGCCGCTCGACGTGGTGAAAGCCGCGTGGGGCCTGGCCGTGACCGGCGAACTGTGGCGCCACGTATGGGTCAGCAGCTGGCGCGCGGCGGCCGGCTTCGCCATCGGCGGCGGCTTCGGGCTCGTGCTGGGGCTGCTGACCGGCACCTTCCGCCCGGCCGCGACGCTGCTCGACAGCACGCTGCAGATGATCCGCAACATTCCCACGCTGGCGCTGATCCCGCTGGTGATCCTGTGGTTCGGCATCGACGAGACCGCCAAGCTGTTCCTGGTCTCGCTGGGCGTGTTTTTCCCGATCTACCTCAACACCTACCACGGCATCCGCGCGGTGGACCCGGGCCTGATCGAGATGGCGCGCAGCTACGGCCTGTCCGGCTGGCGGCTGTACCGCGAGGTGATTCTGCCGGGCGCCTTGCCCAGCATCCTGGTGGGCGTGCGTTTCTCGCTCGGCCTGATGTGGGTGATCCTGATCGTGGCGGAAACCATCTCGGCGCAATCGGGCATCGGCTACATGACCATGAACGCGCGCGAGTTCCTGCAGACCGACGTGGTGCTGGTGGGCATCCTGCTCTACGCGCTGCTGGGCAAGCTGGCCGACCTGCTGTCGCGCGGGCTGGAGCGGTTCTGGCTGCGCTGGCATCCCGGCTACCAGGCGCATTGAGCGCGCGCCAAGGAGAACACGACATGCAGAGCAATCCGATCGAACACGCGGCACTGGCCGAGGTTCCCGCCAGCGAGGCCGTCCCCGGCCTGGCGCTGCGCGTGCAGCAGGTGGTCAAGCAGTACGGCGGGCGCGAGGTGCTGCACGGCATCGACCTGCAGGCCGCGCCCGGCGAGTTCCTCGCCATCGTGGGCCGCAGCGGCTGCGGCAAGAGCACCTTGCTGCGGCTGGTGGCGGGCCTGGAAGACAGCGACGGCGGCACCGTGGCGCTCGACGACGCGCCGGGCCGCGCGCAGCGCGAGGCGGTGCGGGTGATGTTCCAGGACGCGCGCCTGCTGCCCTGGAAGAAGGTGCTGGACAACGTGGCGCTGGGTTTGCCGCGCGCGCGCCGCGCCGACGCGGCCCGCGTGCTGGCGCAGGTCGGTCTGGCCGAACGCGCCGACGAATGGCCGGCGCGCCTGTCGGGCGGCCAGCGCCAGCGCGTGGCGCTGGCGCGCGCGCTGGTCCACCATCCGCGCCTGCTGCTGCTCGACGAGCCGCTGGGCGCGCTCGACGCGCTCACGCGCATCGAGATGCAGGGCCTGATCGAAGGGCTGTGGCAGCGCCTGGGCTTCACCGCGCTGCTGGTCACGCACGATGTCTCGGAAGCGGTGGCGCTGGCCGACCGCGTGGTGCTGATCGAGGACGGGCGCATCGCGCTGGACCAGCGCGTGGCGCTGCCGCGGCCGCGCCAGCGCGGCTCGGCGGCCTTCGCGCAGCTCGAGGACGCGGTGCTGCGCCGGGTCATGCAGCGCGCCGGCGAGGAGCCGGCACCGCGCGAGGACGGCCAGGCCGACTGGCTCGCCGGGCGGACCGTGGATTCGGTGCGCTGGGCGATCTAGCGCCCGGCGGGAGGCAGGGCAGGGACAACAGAGGCGGCAGGCGGCACAGGTGGCACGGCGCACATCCCGCGTCCGTGCCGGGCGCGCCGCGGGCGCCACTCAGCGCCATCTTTTACGCATTCTTCATTTTCACTCGTACAACGGAGCTTCTATCATGAGCATTCAAGCCATCAACGTTCGCAACCAGTTCCGCGGCAAGGTCGCCGCCATCATCGAAGGCCCGGTGGTCTCGGAAGTCGACGTCGAGACGCCGGCCGGCATCGTCACCTCGGTCATCACCACCCGCTCGGTCAAGGATCTCGGCCTCACCATCGGCAGCGAAGTGGTTGCCCTGGTCAAGGCCACCGAGGTTTCGCTGGCCAAGCTCTGAGGCCCCGCCTCGGGCGGCAGGCGCAAAAGGAATTCGTCATGGCAAGCGCGGATGAAGCAGGCGTGGGGCTGGCAGCCCTCACGCATTACCTGGACGGACTGCCGCGGCAACCCGGCAGCGACCGCCAGCTATGGCGGGACGAGCACGGCCAGGTGCAGGGCCAGTTCTACAATTGTTCGCTGACCAGCGCCTTCGAGCCGCTCATCACCCTGTCGAGCCGCGACGTGGTGGCGCACGAAGGCACGCTGCGCACCTATGCCGGCGACGGCGTGGGGCTGGCGGCGTGGAAGCTGTTCGCGATGGCGGCCGACGACGCCTCGCTGGTGTCGCTCGACCGGCTCTCGCGGCTGGTGCACGCGATCAACTATTTCGCCGCGGACGGCGACCGCAAGCTGGTGCTCAACGTGCACAACCGGCTGCTGGCCGCGGTCGCGGACGACCACGGCGCGGCGTTCCGGCGCGCGCTGCAGTCGCTCGGCCTGCCGCTCGACCGCTTCGTGATCCAGGTGCCGGCCAGCGCCAACGACGACCTGCCGCTGCTGCTCCACGTGGTCGGCAACTACCGGCGCAACGGCTTCGCCGTGAGCCTGCAGGCGTCCGACCCGGCCGAGGCCGGCGCGCTGATGGCGCACGCGTTGCCCAATTGGCTCAAGCTCGACATGCGCCGCAACTGGACCGACCGCCAGCTCGCCGGGCTGCAGGCCAGCGCCGACAGCGCCGGCGTGACCCTGATCGGGCGCCGGCTGCAGAACGCCGAGCATGCCGAGCGGCTGCAGGCGGCGGGCATCGTGCTAGGGCAGGGCGTGTTTACCGGAGAGGCGGTAAGCGCACGCCGGCTGCGCGAGACGCGGCCGGACACGGAGGCGCCCGGCGCCGGCGATGCCGGCGGCGAGGCGCGCTCCGGGCCGGGCGGCGCGCCGCTGGAGTACAGCAAGGAGCCGATATGACGCAAAGCAAGGGGATGGCTGCCGCGCCGGCGGCCGAGGTGCGGCTGAAAGTGCCGAAGGGCCTGCAGATCCTCACCGTGCCCGGCCTGCACGGCAGCGGCCAGGGCCACTGGCAGAGCCGCTGGGAGCAGCGCTTTCCCGACTGGCAGCGCGTGGAGCAGCACGACTGGTCGCGCCCGAGCCTGCCGCTGTGGGCCGAGCGCGTCTCGGAGAGCATCATGCGCGCCCAGCGCGTGGCGTCGCGCGGGGCCATCCTGGTGGCGCACAGTTTCGGCTGCCTGGCCACGCTGCGCCAGGCCGCGCTCGACGCCGAGGGCATCGCCGGCGCCTTGCTGGTGGCGCCGGCCGATCCGGACAAGTTCGGCGTGGCCGGCCTGCTGCCGGCGCACCGGCTGCCGTTCCCGACCATCCTCGTGGCCAGCCGCAACGATCCCTGGATGCAGCAGCGCACCGCGTTCAGCTGGGGCACGTTGTGGGGCAGCGAACTGCACGACGCGGGCACGCTGGGTCACATCAATGCCGATTCCGGCCTGGGCCAGTGGCCGGCGGGGCTGGCCCTGCTCGATACCCTGATCCAGCGCATCGAGGCGCAAGGCAGCGCCGGCCTGGCTGGAGACCGCGCCGGGCCGTGGGATGCTGAGGTGGAAGTGTCCTCGACCATCCCTTATATCTAAAACGTCTAAGAAAATACGCAAATATTCGTTCTGTTTATAAGGACGTATCTGCAGAATTTGTCTCGTAGGCCGGTGCGTTATGCGCCGGCGTCATAAAGAAGCCGCCAGCGGTTTCCCGTTCCGCCCCCTGCAAGCCCGGCCGCCCAGTGCGCCTGCCAGGCGCGCGCAGCCGGTGCGCGCGTGACGGGCAGGGCGCGGGCGGATACAGACGGCGCTCACGAGACGATATGCCTCCCTCGATTTCCCTGGCGGACAACCCGCCCCCGGCCCGGCCGGATGCCCCGCAGGCGCACGGACGCCTGCCCGGCAAGACCAGCCGGCGGCATTTCACGGTGCTGCCCGGCTTCGGCCTGTCGCTGGGCTTCACGCTGTTCTACCTGACGCTGATCGTCCTGATCCCGCTGTCGGCCACCTTCCTCAAGACCTTCACCATGAGCTGGGAAGCGTTCTGGGGCGCGGTGACGGCACCGCGCGTGGTGGCCTCGCTGGAACTGAGCTTCGGCGCCTCGCTGATCGCCGCCATCGTCAATACTGTGTTCGGCCTCGTGGTGGCGTGGGTGCTGGTGCGCTACCGCTTTCCGGGCAAGCGCCTGATCGACGCGCTGGTGGACCTGCCGTTCGCGCTGCCGACCGCGGTGGCCGGTATCGCGCTGACCGCGCTGTATGCCGGCAACGGCTGGATCGGCCGCTACCTGGAGCCGCTCGGCATCAAGGTGGCGTTCACCCCGCTGGGCGTGGTGGTGGCGCTGACCTTCATCGGGCTGCCGTTCGTGGTGCGCACGGTGCAGCCGGTGCTGGAGGACGCGGAGCAGGAGCTGGAAGAGGCCGCCGCCAGCCTCGGCGCCACGCGCCTGCAGACCTTCGCGCGCGTGATCCTGCCGACCATCCTGCCGGCGCTGCTGACCGGCTTCGCGCTGTCGTTCGCGCGCGCCACCGGCGAGTACGGCTCGGTGGTGTTCATCTCCGGCAACATGCCGATGGTCTCCGAGATCGCGCCGCTGATGATCTATTCGAAGCTGGAGCAATACGACTACGCGGGCGCCACCGCGGTGGCGGTGGTGATGCTGGTGATCTCGTTCGCGCTGCTGCTGCTCATCAACGTGCTGCAGGCATGGACGCGCCGCCACCACACGGCCGGGCGCGCCGCCGCGGCGCAGGAACAGGAGAGCTGAGATGGCCGGCATCGTCACCAAGGGCCTGGGCGGCCGCGCCCAGCCCGCCGCGCATTTCGCGGACGCTACCGCGGAGGCGCCGTGGGTGCGCTACACGCTGATCACGGTCGCGGTCCTGTTCCTCGCGCTGTTCCTGTTCATCCCGCTGGCCTCGGTGTTCTACGAGGCGCTGCGCAAGGGCGTGCAGACCTATTTCGATTCGCTGGTCGAGCCCGACGCGGTGGCCGCGATCGAGCTCACGCTGCTGGTGGCCGCCATCGCGGTGCCGCTCAACGTGGTGTTCGGCGTGTCGGCGGCATGGGCCATCGCCAAGTTCGAGTTCCGCGGCAAGAACCTGCTGACCACGCTGATCGACCTGCCGTTCTCGGTCTCGCCGGTGATCTCGGGGCTGGTCTACGTGCTGCTGTTCGGCGCGCAGGGCTGGCTCGGACCGTGGCTGGAAGCGCACGACATCAAGATCATGTTCGCGGTGCCGGGCATCGTGCTGGCCACCATCTTCGTGACCTTCCCGTTCGTCGCGCGCGAGCTGATCCCGCTGATGCAGGCGCAGGGCAGCGAGGAGGAAGAGGCCGCCATCGTGCTGGGCGCGTCCGGCTGGCAGACCTTCCGGCGCATCACGCTGCCCAACATCCGCTGGGGCCTGCTGTACGGCGTGATCCTGTGCAACGCGCGGGCGATGGGCGAGTTCGGCGCGGTGTCGGTGGTGTCGGGCCACATCCGCGGGCTGACCAACACCATGCCGCTGCACGTGGAGATCCTCTACAACGAATACAACTTCGCGGCGGCCTTCGCGGTGGCCTCGCTGCTGACGCTGCTGGCCCTGGTCACGCTCGGCATCAAGACGCTGGTGGAATACCGGGCGCGCCGCGAGCACGCCGAAGACGAGAATATCGCGCCGGAGAACCCGGGCGCGGGCAATTTGCAAGGACAGGCATCATGAGCATCCAGGTCAGGAATGTGCAGAAGCGCTTCGGCAATTTCGTCGCGCTCGACGACGTCTCGCTCGATTTCGACGAAGGCCAGCTGACGGCGCTGCTGGGGCCCTCGGGCTGCGGCAAGACCACCCTGCTGCGCATCATCGCCGGGCTGGAGCGCGCCGACGCGGGCCAGGTCCTGCTGGAAGGCCGCGATGCCTCCAACCAGCACGTGCGCCAGCGCCAGGTGGGCTTCGTGTTCCAGCACTACGCGCTGTTCAAGCACATGACGGTGTTCGAGAACGTGGCCTTCGGCCTGCGCGTGAAGCCGCGCGGCGAGCGCCCGGCCGAGGCGCAGATCCGCGAGAAGGTGCGCTCGCTGCTGGAGCTGGTGCAGCTCGACTGGCTGGCCGACCGCTATCCGCCGCAGCTGTCCGGCGGCCAGCGCCAGCGCATCGCGCTGGCCCGCGCGCTGGCGGTGGAGCCGCGCGTGCTGCTGCTCGACGAGCCGTTCGGCGCGCTCGACGCCAAGGTGCGCAAGGAACTGCGCCGCTGGCTGCGCCGCCTGCACGACGAACTGCACGTGACCAGCGTGTTCGTCACCCACGACCAGGAAGAGGCGCTCGAGGTGGCCGACCAGGTGGTGCTGATGAACCGCGGCCACGTGGAGCAGGCCGGCACGCCGGAGGCGGTCTACAACCACCCGGCCACGCCGTTCGTGTTCGGCTTCCTCGGCAACGTCAACCTGTTCCACGGCCGCCTGGAAGTGGGCGAGCGCGGCGGCCTGCTGCACACCGGCGAGGCGATCCTGCCGGTGGTCGGCAGCGGCCACGAGACCGCCGGCGACGCGGTCGCCTACGTGCGCCCGCACGACCTCGACCTGGAGCGCTACGCGCCGGGCGCCGAGGGCATCGCCGTGACCCTGCGCCGCGCGCTCACGCTCGGCCCGGTGGCCCAGCTCGAGCTCGAGCGCGAGGACAACCAGGAAGTGATCGAGGTGGCCCTGCCGCTCGAGCGCTTCCGCCACCAGGGCTTCCGCGAAGGCGAGCTGCTCGCGGTGCGGCCGCGCCAGCTGCGCGTCTTTGTCCAATCCGAATCGTCAACCCGCGCGCCGGCCAAGCCCGCGCCCGCAGGAGCCGCACAATGAACTTCCAGCAACTGCGTTCGATCCGCGAGGCGGTACGCCGCCAGTTCAACCTGACCGAGGTCGCCAACGCGCTCTATACCTCGCAGCCCGGCGTGTCGCGCCAGATCCGCGAGCTCGAGGAAGAGCTCGGGGTGGAAATCTTCGAGCGCTACGGCAAGCGCCTGACCGGCCTGACCGAGCCCGGCCGCGAGATCGTGCGGATCGTGGAGCGGCTGCTGCTCGAGGCCGAGAACCTGCGCCAGGCCGGCGACGAGTTCGCCGGGCGCCACACCGGCCGGCTGACCGTGGCGACCACCCACACCCAGGCGCGCTACGCGCTGCCCAAGGTGGTGCAGAGCTTCCGCCGCGCCTATCCGCACGTGACGCTGGCGCTGCAGGAAGCCTCGCCGGCGCATATCGTGGAGCTGCTGCTGACCGGGCAGGCGGACATCGGCATCGCCACCGAGGCGGTGGCCAGCGAGGCCGGCCTGACCTCGTTCGAGGCCTATAGCTGGCAGCACGTGCTGGTGGTGTCGCCCGGGCATCCGCTCACGCATGTGCCCGAGCCGACGCTGGAAGACATCGCCGGCTTCCCGATCATCACCTATGACGCCGGCTTCACCGGCCGCCGCAAAATCGACGGCGCGTTCGCCGCCGCCGGCCTGCAGCCGGAGATCGTGCTGACCGCGATGGACGCCGACGTGATCAAGACCTACGCCGAGCTGGACCTGGGCGTGGGCATCATCGCCTCGATGGCCTACGACGAGCGCAAGGATGCCGGCCTGGTGCGGATCTCGGCCGACCACCTGTTCGAGCCCAACACCACCAGCGTGGCCGTGCGCCGCGGCGCCTACCTGCGCGGCTACGCGCACGCCTTCATCAACATGTTCGCGCCGCACCTGTCGCGCGACACGGTCAGCAACGCGCTGTCCGAGCCGGCCGGCGGCCCCGCGGTCGAGGCCTGAGCACCGGCGCCGGCCACGGCGCGCACGTTCTCCGGGCTGTTGCGCCGCCGCCGTCACTGGCGGCGGCGCCGTATCGGGCGGTGCCGCTCGCGCCGCATCCTCGCGCTTCGCGCTCCCGATCCTCCATTCGTCGCACGCCACTTCCGCCATGCACGCGGCAGGCGTACAGTTCGTGCAGTACGTGGCGGATCACTCTGGCGCCGCACCATGCGGCGACACGACCGCGGAAAGACGAACGAGGCGAGCGCAATATGACACGAGGCCGTGGCGGCAGGGGGCTGCTGCTCCCCATCATCCTGATCGCGCTGGGCGCGCTGTTCCTGGCGCACAACGCCGGCATGCTGCCCGCGCGCGCCGTTCGCGACGGCTGGCCGCTGATCCTGGTCGCGCTCGGCGCCGGGCTGCTGGCGCGCCGGCTGGTGCCGCGCCGCGCCGCGCGGCGGGAGCCGCGGCCGTGAGCGCCCGCCCTGCATGGCTGCGCAGCGCGTGCCTGCGTGCCGGGGTGGGCGGGCATGCACGGAGGCCGGCCGTCGGCGGCGCATGGCGATGAGCCTCCCTTACAATAGGTTTTCGCCGGCCCGCCCGCGGCACCCGCGCAGGCCGGCGCGGCTTCTGTTCTTACCGATGTCACCGATCCTGCTGATTTCGCCGGCCTGGCCGGCACCCGAGCCTCGTATGGAGCTTCCGTCCTCATGAAATCGCTGGGCCGCTGTCCGGCCGCCATGCCTTCGCGCGTTTCCATCCTCGGGCGCGACCTCGTGTTCGTGCTGTGCATGAACACCGTGATCGCCGTGAGCCTGAACTATGGCTTCCGCACCGGCGGCTCGCTGTTGCACAACTTCGTCTACAGCCACCTGATCGGCCTGTCGATCTGGCTGCTGATCGACGTCGCCCGCGTGCTGATCTGGTGGAACGAGCGCCCCACGCGCTGGCCGTTCATCTGCCTGGCCGCGGTCGCCGTGCCGCTCGGGGTGCTGCTGGGCAGCTGGGCCACGCGCATCGTGCTGGGCGAGCCGGCCAAGTCCTTCCAGGAAGCCAGCGACATGCTGCGCATGTGCCTGGTGGTGGGCATGCTGGCGGCGGCCAGCATGATCTATTTCTACTGGTCGCGCGAGAAGCTGGC
Organism: Cupriavidus sp. WS; assembly: GCF_000395345.1. Lineage (NCBI taxonomy): Bacteria > Pseudomonadati > Pseudomonadota > Betaproteobacteria > Burkholderiales > Burkholderiaceae > Cupriavidus > Cupriavidus sp. WS. Next base: position 20,571 of record NZ_AQPL01000130.1, read on the forward strand.
GCACCTGGAGCGGCAGGCCGCGCTGGACGCGCTGCAGCGCGAGGAGGCCGAGAAGCAGCTGGTGCGCGCGCAGCTGATGGCGCTGCAGGCGCAGATCGAGCCGCATTTCCTGTTCAACTCGCTGGCCAACCTGGACTGCCTGATCGCCACCGACCAGAAGGCCGCGCGGCGCCTGCTGCAGCGGCTGATCGGCTTCCTGCGGATGTCGCTGGCGCACACGCGCGCCGAGCAGTGCACGCTGCGCCAGGAGTTCGAGCTGCTGCGCAGCTATCTCGACATCCAGGGCCTGCGCTTCGGCACGCGCCTGAACTACAGCATCGACCTGCCGCCGGAACTGGCGGAAGTGGAGATCCCGCCGATGCTGATCCAGCCGCTGGTGGAAAACGCGGTCAGCCACGGCATCGAGCCGTGCATGCATGGCGGCAGCATCGCGCTGTCCGCGCGCGCGCTCGGCGCCGGCGCGGTGCAGGTGGTGATCGCCGACACCGGCGTGGGCTTCGGCCACGCCGTGACCAAGGGCTCGGGCCTGGGGCTGACCCACGTGCGCGAGCGCCTGGCGCGCATCTTCGGCGCGTCGGCCGGCATGCAGATGGAGGAGAACGCGCCGCGCGGCGTGATCGTGCGCCTGACGCTGCCGGTGATGCGCGCGCCGGCCGCCGCCGTGCCCACGCCAGCACAGTCGCAGGCGCCGGCCGGCGGCATCGGCGCCGGGCTGGCCCCGGTGGCGCGTGCCGCCGTGCGCGGGGCCGCTCCGGCCTCGCATTCCTGACGCGCCGGGCACCGCCGGCGCCGTCCCGTTTTCCGACAGTCCATTACCGTTGCCATGTCCCCGACCTTGTTGATCGCCGACGACGAGCCGCTGCTCGCGCGCGCGCTGCATGCCGAACTGAGCGGCCTCTGGCCCGAGGCGCGCATCGTCTCCGTGGTGCACGACGGCGTGTCCGCGCTGGAGGCGGCGCGCCAGCACGGGCCGCAGGTGGCCTTCCTCGACATCCGCATGCCGGGCATGAGCGGCATGGACGTGGCGCGCGAGCTGATGGCGTTCGACCGGCCGCCGCTGGTGGTGTTCGTCACCGCCTACGACCAGTTCGCGCTAGAGGCCTTCGAGCGCGAGGCCGTCGACTACGTGCTCAAGCCGGTGCAGCCGGACCGGCTCGAAGCCACCGTGCAGCGTCTCAAGGGGCGGCTGGCCGAGCATGCCCAGGCCAGCGAGGAAGCCGGCGCGGGCGGGGCGGCGCTGGACGCCGCGCGCCTGGCGCAGCTGCTGGCGCGGCTGGAGACGCTGGAGCCCGGCGGCGGCGGGCAGCCGCCGGCCGCGGGGCCGGCGCAGCACGGCTACCTGCGTTTCATCAAGGCGCTGGTGGGGCAGGAGATCCGCATCATCCCGGTCGACGAGGTGATCTACCTCGAAGCCACCGACAAGTACGTCAACGTGGTCTCCACCGGCGGCGAGGCGCTGATCCGCACCAGCCTGCGCGAACTCTCGCAGCAGCTCGATCCCGAGCGCTTCTGGCAGATCCATCGCGGCACCGTGGTCAACATCGACTGCGTGGCCAGCGCCGTGAACCAGTCGCTCGGGCGGCTCGCGCTGAAACTGCGCAACCGCTCCGAGACCCTGGCGGTGGCGCGCCAGTACGCCTACCTGTTCAAGCAGATGTAGTGCCCGGGGGCATGCCTGCCGCGGGCGGTTTTCCTCTATGATGCGGCCCGATACCCGATGCTTTTTCCACTCTCACGAATCAGGAGCCGCCCATGAACTTTGCAACCACCGATCTGTGCGATGACAACGAAGACCGCCTGGCCGACGGCACGCTGCGCGTGCTGACGCCGGGGTTCCGCCATTTCGGCAAGCGCGCGGTCTTCGCCGGCCCGGCCGCCACGCTCAAGGTGTTCGAGGACAACTCGCTGGTGCGCGAGGCGGTGGAGTCGCCCGGCAACGGCCGCGTGCTGGTGGTCGACGGCGGCGGCTCGCTGCGCTGCGCGCTGGTGGGCGGCAAGCTCGGCGTGCTGGCCGAGAAGAACGGCTGGGCCGGCATCGTCGTCAACGGCTGCGTGCGCGACAGCGCGGAGCTGGACGCATGCGACATCGGCGTGCGCGCGCTGGCGCTGCATCCGCAGAAAAGCCAGAAGCGCAACATCGGCGAGCGCGAGGTGGCGGTGCAGATGCCCGGCGCGGTGGTGCGCCCCGGCAACTGGATCTATGCCGACGCCGACGGCGTGCTGGTGGCGGACGGCAAGCTGGAGGGCTGAGCATGCCGGTGGTCTTTGTCTACGGCACGCTGCGCGCCGGCGAGGTCAACGACCTCAACGCCGCCGCGCGCCGGCACGGCATCGCGGCGCCGCGCCTGCTGGGCGGCGCCACCGTGCCGGGCCGGCTCTACGACTTCGGCAGCTATCCCGGGCTGGTGCCGGACGCCGCCGCGCCCGGCGTGGCCGGCGACCTCTATGAAGTGGACGCCGCGCTGGTGCCGGTGCTCGACGAGATCGAGGAGGTCTACCCGGGCCAGGCCTCGCTGTTCGTGCGCGAGGAGCGCGCGGTGTCCGCCGCGGGCGGGCCGGTCGTCTGCCTGCTGTATCCGGTGGCCGAGTCCGCCGTGGCCGGGCTGCCGCGCATCGCGTCGGGAGACTGGGTGGCGTACCGCCGCGCGCGCGAGGCCGGCCTGCGCCAGGCCTGAGCGCGCCGCCGTTTCAAACGGCATGGCCGGTGCTCGCCGCGCCCGCGCGGCTGGCGTAGCATCGGCAACCATTCCATCACCCGATGTCATGGTCCGCGCATGCTTTCTTCCCCGCTTCCCTCCGAGGCCGCTCCCGCCCGGCTATCCGTCCGGTCCGGCGATGTCCGCCTCGCCGTCCAGACCTGGGGCGACCCGTCGCGCCGCGCCATCGTGCTGGTGCACGGCTATCCCGACAACAGCGCGGTCTGGCACGGCGTGGCGCCGCTGCTGGCCGATGACTACCACGTGGTTGCCTACGACGTGCGCGGCGCGGGCGCGTCGTCGGCGCCCGCGGGCGTGGCCGCCTACCGGCTGGAGCGGCTGGCGGAGGACTTCGGCGCGGTGATCGATGCGGTGTCGCCCGGCGCGCCGGTGCATCTGGTCGGGCACGACTGGGGCTCGATCCAGTGCTGGGAGTTCGCCACCGAGCCGCGCCTGCGCGGGCGCATCGCCTCGTTCACCTCATGCTCCGGCCCCTGCCTCGACCATGCCGGCCACTGGATGCGCGGCAACCGCCGGCTCTCGCGCGCGGCGCTGGCGCGCTCGCTGCGGCAGGCGCTCTCGTCCTGGTACATCTATGTGTTCCACCTGCCGTGGCTGCCGGAGCTGAGCTGGCGGCTGTGGATGGGCCGCGCGTGGCCGCGCTACCTGAAGCTGTCGGAGGGCGTGGCGGCGCGGCCCAGCCCCACGCAGGTGGCCGACGGCTGCCACGGCCTGGCGCTGTACCGCGCCAACATGCTGCGCCGGCTGCTCGCGCCGGGCGAGCGCCATGCGCACGCGCCGGTGCAGGTGATCGTGCCGCTGCGCGACCGCTACGTCAGCCCGGCGCTGTCGGCGGACCTGTCGCGCTGGGTGGGACGGTGGTGGCGCCGCGAGGTGGCGGCGCGACACTGGCTGCCGCTGGCCGACCCGGCCGGCATGGCCGCCATGATCCTGGAGCTGGCCCGGCATGTCGACGGCGCTCCCGAGGCGCAGGCGCTGCAGCGCGCGCGCATGCCGGACGGGCAGGGCGCCGGTGCGGCGGCGGCGTGATCGCCCCGCATGCCATCTTCCACTTTTTCACAATGCGGAATGTCGTTTTGAGCCACAAAAAATGTGGCTGCGTAGCACAACGGTCGTTTCTCATGATGGGAGATGTCGTGCCGTATCGTGAAATTACATTTGCAAGATACTGATTTTATTGAATAAAAAAACTTAGCAAGGACTGCATTCCGACCTGTTGCGACGCGGGACGTTTCCCTACACTCTTATATAAGACACATGACCTGAGACGCGAAAAACGGGGGTGGCGAGGCAGCAGGAAACGGCCTCCGCAAGCACCCCCGCGGCGTCCCGGTCGGCTGCCAGGCATCGGTGCCCGGCAGGCCTGTCGCAAGTTTTCTTACGCCATACCCGTCTCAATCACTAGGAGAGTGCAATGTCCCGCGAACAAGAAATCCAGAAGCTGCAGAAGGAATGGGAAACCAACCCGCGCTGGAAGGGCGTGAAGCGCAACTACAGCGCCGCCGACGTGGTGCGCCTGCGCGGCTCCGTGCAGGTCGAGCACACCCTGGCCCGCCGCGGCGCCGAGAAGCTGTGGCACCTGCTGAACACCGAGCCGTTCGTCAACACGCTGGGCGCGCTGACCGGCAACCAGGCCATGCAGCAGGTCAAGGCCGGCCTCAAGGCCATCTACCTGTCGGGCTGGCAGGTCGCCGGCGACGCCAACCTGGCTGGCGAAATGTACCCCGACCAGTCGCTGTACCCGGCCAACTCGGTGCCGCAGGTGGTCAAACGCATCAACAACACCTTCCAGCGCGCCGACCAGATCCAGTGGAGCGAAGGCAAGGGCGACACCGACTACTTCGCGCCGATCGTGGCTGACGCGGAAGCCGGCTTCGGCGGCGTGCTGAACGCCTTCGAGCTGATGAAGTCGATGATCGAAGCGGGCGCGGCCGGCGTGCACTTCGAAGACCAGCTCGCCTCGGTCAAGAAGTGCGGCCACATGGGCGGCAAGGTGCTGGTGCCGACGCGCGAAGCCGTCGCCAAGCTGACCGCCGCGCGCCTGGCCGCCGACGTCTCCGGCGTGCCGACCCTGGTGATCGCCCGCACCGACGCCGAAGCGGCCGACCTGCTGACCTCGGACGTCGACGACAACGACAAGCCGTTCTGCACCGGCGAGCGCACCGTGGAAGGTTTCTACCGCGTGCGCAACGGCCTGGAGCAGTCGATCTCGCGCGCGCTGGCCTATGCCGAAGTGGCCGACCTGGTGTGGTGCGAAACCGGCAAGCCGGACCTGGAATTCGCCAGGAAGTTTGCCGAAGCCGTGCACGCCAAGTTCCCGGGCAAGCTGCTGGCCTACAACTGCTCGCCGTCGTTCAACTGGAAGAAGAACCTCGACGACGCCACCATCTCCAAGTTCCAGAAGGAACTCGGCGCGATGGGCTACAAGTTCCAGTTCATCACGCTGGCCGGCTTCCACTCGCTGAACTACTCGATGTTCAACCTGGCCTACGGCTATGCCCGCAACCAGATGAGCGCCTTCGTCGAACTGCAGGAAAACGAGTTCGCCGCGGCCGAGAAGGGCTTCACCGCCGTCAAGCACCAGCGCGAAGTCGGCACCGGCTACTTCGACGCCGTGACCCAGACCATCGAAGGCGGCCAGTCGTCGACCACCGCGCTCAAGGGCTCGACCGAGGACGAGCAGTTCTTCGACAAGAAGGTGGCCTGAGTTTCCCGGGGCCCCGGCCCCGGAGTTGCAGCATGGCAGGATAACCAGAACGATACCTGCTCACCTTGAAGGACGTGCGACCATCGCGTCCTTCAATTAGGCGCCGCGCCGTGTCTCCTTCAGAGGGACGGCGCGGCTTTTTGTTTTCCGGCGCGAGGATGTGGATCAGGGGCTAGGAAAGATCGCGTGGGTCGATGCGAAATATCCGAAAAATATTAAAAATTGTGTCGTTGTCGATTCAGACGTTTCCAATTCACTTGCGATGATTTCGGCGATATGATGCCGCTGCGTGTCCGGAAGAGCACGCAGGGAAGCGCCGGCGAGCCACCGGCGCCGTCCCTTGGGGGCAAGCCTTCGGGCCATGCCTCCGGGTCGTTCATTCGCGTCATCCATCCGTGTTGCCGGCGCAGTTTCCGGCCGGTGCGCATCCAACAAGACAACTCCATGAAGCACACACTTTCCCTCGTGGCCGTCGCCGGCCTTTCCGCTCTCGTGGTCGGCTGTGCCGGCACCAATGTCGACGGCATGGTGGGCGCGGGCACCTCGATGTTCAAGGCGGCCTCGCTCGGCGATGCGGACGTCAAGTCGATGTCCGACCAGGCCTGCGCCGAGTCCGACAAGACCAACAAGATCGCCGCGGCCAACAGCGCCTATGGCAAGCGCCTGGCCAAGATCATGGCCGGCCTGCAGTCGACCGACATCTCCAACGTTAACGCCAAGGTCTACCTGACCAAGGACGTCAACGCCTGGGCGATGGCCAACGGCTGCGTGCGCGTGTACAGCGGCCTGATGGACATGATGACCGACGACGAAGTGCGCGGCGTGGTGGGCCACGAACTGGGCCACGTGGCGCTGGGCCACACCAAGAACAAGATGCAGGTGGCCTACGCCGCAATGGCCGCGCGCGGCGCGCTGGCGGCCAGCGGCAGCGGCGCGGTGGCCACGCTGTCGTCCTCGCAGCTGGGCGAGCTGGGCGAGCAACTGATCAACGCGCAGTTCTCGCAGACGCAGGAAAGCGCCGCCGACGACTACTCGTTCGACGTGCTGACCAAGAACAAGGCCAACACCCGCGGCCTGGTCACGGCTTTCCAGAAGCTGGCCAAGCTCGACGGCGGCAAGTCCAGCATGTTCTCGTCGCACCCGGGCTCGGCGGACCGCGCCAAGCACATCGAGGACCGCATCAAGCAGGGCAGCTGACCCGGCGCCGGCCTCGCGCCGGCGTCTTCCGCGCATGCAAGAAAGGCTGGCCGCCCATTACCGGGCGGCCAGCCTTTTTTCCTTGTTTCCGCCGCCGTGGGCTACAAGCCAGCGCCGGAGGAAGGCGGATCAGCGGTACACGATCACGGGAATGTCGGTATGCGTGAGCACCTTCTGCGTCTCGCTGCCGAGCAGCAGGCCAGACAGGCCGCGCCGGCCGTGCGAGGCCATGAAGATCACGTCGCAGCCGTGGCGCTCGGCCGCGTCGATGATGCCGAGGTAGGGCACCGCGAAGGTCGTCATGTCGCAGTCGAAGGCGATGCCGTCGGCCGCGGCGGCGCTTTCCACTTCCTTCAGGTACAGCCGCGCCTGGCTCTCGACGCGGTCCTTGAAGGCCTGCGGGGCTTCCACCACGATCTCGCTGAAAGGCGTGTAAGGGTATTCCTCCAGGCACACATAGGCGGTGACGCGCGCCTTGATCGTCTTGGCCAGTTCCAGCGCGCCGTCGATGGCTTTCTTGGACAGTTCAGAACCGTCGGTGGGTAGCAGGATGTGCTTGAACATGCTGGACTCCTTTGGGGCAACGAGGCAGTAAGGGGGCGGTGCGCCGCATCAGGAGCAGGTCCAACGGCGCCTGCCCTTGATGCATTGTAGGCAGAGGTGGCGCATGGGTCATTGGCCTATATCAAATTCCTCCGCGGCGTGGGCCTCGCCGGCCCGGCGCCAGTAGGCCGGGTTGCCGTAGGTGTTCTTCAGGTGGTCGATGAACAGCCGCACGCGCAGCGGCAGGTGCTTGCGCTGCGGGAAGACCGCGTGGATGCCGATCGGCGGCGCCTGGAATTCGTCCAGCACCGTGACCAGGCGGCCGCTGGCGATCTCCTGCCCGACCTCCCACCAGGAGCGCCACGCCAGCCCGTGCCCCTGCAGGCACCAGGCATGCAGCACCGCGCCGTCGGTGCATTCCATCGAGCCGCCCACCTTGACCATGAGCGGCTTGCCGCCTTGCTGGAAGGCCCAGCCGCGCTGCACGTTGGCGCTCGCGCCGAAGGCCAGGCAGTTGTGCCGCGCCAGGTCCTCGGGCGCGGCCGGCACGCCGGTGCGCGCCAGGTAGGCGGGGGCGGCCACCACCACGCGGCGGTTCTCGGCCAGGCGGATGGACACCAGGCTGGAGTCGGGCAGGTCGCCGAGCCGGATGGCGCAGTCGAAGCCCTCGTTGACGAGGTCGACCACGCGGTCCGACAGGTCCAGCGTGAGCGTCACGTCCGGGTGCGACTCGATGAACAGCGGCACCAGCGGCGCCACGTGCCTGCGGCCGAAGCCGGCCGGCGCGGTCACGCGCAGGTGGCCGCTGGCCTTGACGCCGCCGGCCGAGACGCTGGCCTCGGCGTTGTGCAGGTCGTTGAGGATGCGCTGGCAGTCTTCCAGGAAGGCCGAGCCTTCGAAGGTCAGGCTGATCTTGCGCGTGGTGCGCAGCAGCAGCTTCACGCCCAGGCGCTCTTCCAGCGCGTCGATGCGGCGCCCGATGATGGCGGGCGCCACGCCCTCGGCGGCGGCGGCGGCGGACAGGCTGCCGCGCGCGGCGACCGAGACGAAGGTCTCCAGTTGCTTGAAATGATCCACGAATCTCGCCGGTGTGTGCCTGATGCCGCCCGGCGAGCAGCGTGCCGGGCAATGGAGTGGATTTGGTGCCTATTCTTATTGGCGTCAGCGAAGATTAGTGGTGTAAAAGTAAAAGATCAAGTGACCCGCAACGGCTATGCCGCGGTGCAGCGCCTACCTACAATGCATGCATTCACTGGTGTACAGGCCGCGCGGCACGGATGAGCGATGCGCGCCGGCCTGACGCGATCGTCCGAGGAAGCCCCAGGCTCATGCACAAGATCCGCGCAGTCGTCTTCGATGCCTACGGCACGCTGTTCGACGTGTATTCCGTCACCGCGCGCGCCGAGCAGCTCTTTCCCGGCAAGGGCGAGGCGCTGGCGCTGCTGTGGCGCGAGCGCCAGATCGACTACACCCGCATCCGCTCGCTGGCCGGCCCGGACGGCGCGCACTACAAGCCGTTCTGGCCGATCACGGTGGACGCGCTGCGCTACGCCGCCGAGCGCCTGCAACTGGACCTGGGCCCGGCCGCCGAAGCGCAACTGCTCAAGGAATACGCCTGCCTGTCGGCGTTCCCGGAGAACCTCGGCGCGCTCAAGCGCCTGCGCGCCGCCGGGCTGCCGCTGGGCATCCTCTCCAACGGCAACCCGGAGATGCTCGACATCTCGGTCAAGAGCGCCGGCATGCACGGCCTGTTCGAGCACGTGCTGTCGGTCGACGCGGTGCGCCTGTACAAGACCGCGCCGGCCGCCTACGCGCTGGCCCCCGCGGCCTTCGGCGTGGCCCCGGCCGAGATCCTGTTCGTCTCGTCCAACGGCTGGGACGCATGCGGCGGCGCCTGGTACGGCTTCACCGCTTTCTGGATCAATCGTGCCGGCCATCCGGCCGAGCGGCTCGACGTGAGCCCTGCCGGCACCGGGCACGACATGAACGACCTGCTGCAATTCGCCCGCACCCGCGGCGTGGCGCTCTGACGGCAGGCAACCCGAACCAACCATCGAACACAGGAGAACACAGATGGCCATCACGCTGCCTGCGGGCATGAAGATCACCGGCGAGATCCTGCCGGCCTATGAAGACATCCTTTCGCCGGCGGCCCTGGCCCTGGTGGACAAGCTGCACCGCGCCTTCGAGCCGCGCCGCCAGGAACTGCTGGCCGCGCGCGTCGAGCGCACCAAGCGCCTGGACGCCGGCGAGCTGCCCGACTTCCTGCCGCAGACCAGGAGCGTGCGCGAAGGCGACTGGAAGGTCGCGCCGGTGCCGCCCGCGCTGCATTGCCGCCGCGTGGAGATCACCGGCCCGGTCGAAGCCAAGATGGTCATCAACGCGTTCAACTCGGGCGCCGACAGCTACATGACCGACTTCGAGGACTCCAACACTCCCAACTGGCACAACCAGTTGCAGGGCCAGGTCAACCTCAAGGCCGCCGTGCGCCGCACGCTCACGCTGGACTCGAACGGCAAGCACTACAAGCTGAACGACAAGATCGCCACGCTGCAGGTGCGCCCGCGCGGCTGGCACCTCGACGAAAAGCACGTCACCATCGACGGCCAGCGCGTCTCCGGCGGCATCTTCGACTTCGCGCTGTTCGTGTTCCATAACGCGAAGGAACAGATCGCCCGCGGCGCCGGCCCGTTCTTCTATCTGCCGAAGATGGAAAGCCATCTCGAAGCGCGCCTGTGGAACGATGTCTTCGTCATGGCGCAGAACGAGATTGGCCTGCCGCAGGGCACCATCAAGGCCACCGTGCTGATCGAGACCATCCTGGCCGCGTTCGAGATGGAAGAAATCCTGTACGAGCTGCGCGAGCACAGCGCGGGCCTGAACGCCGGGCGCTGGGACTACATCTTCTCGTGCATCAAGAAGTTCAAGGTCGACAAGAACTTCTGCCTGGCCGACCGCGCCAAGGTCACGATGACCTCGCCGTTCATGCGCGCGTATGCGCTGCTGCTGCTCAAGACCTGCCACAAGCGTGGCGCGCCCGCGATCGGCGGCATGAGCGCGCTGATCCCGATCAAGAACGATCCGGAGAAGAACGCGGTGGCCATGCAGGGCATCATCAACGACAAGAAGCGCGACGCCACCGACGGCTACGACGGCGGCTGGGTGGCCCACCCGGGCCTGGTCGAGCCGGCCATGAAGGAATTCGTGGCGGTGCTGGGCGACAAGCCCAACCAGTTCGGCAAGCAGCGCGACGACGTCAGCGTGTCGGCCAAGGACCTGCTGGACTTCCAGCCGGAAACCCCGATCACCGAGGCCGGCCTGCGCATGAACATCAACGTCGGCATCCATTACCTCGGCTCCTGGCTGGCCGGCAACGGCTGCGTGCCCATCCACAACCTGATGGAAGACGCCGCCACCGCCGAGATCTCGCGCTCGCAGGTGTGGCAGTGGATCCGCTCGCCCAAGGGCAAGCTGGAAGACGGCCGCAAGGTGACGGCCGAGATGGTGCGCGGCCTGATCCCCGAGGAACTGGCCAAGGTCAAGGAAGTGGTCGGCGGCGAGACCAGGACCTACGACCGTGCCGCCCAGATCTTCGAGCAGATGTCCACGTCGGAAGACTTCGCCGAATTCCTGACGCTGCCGCTGTACGAAGAAATCTGATGCCGTAGCCATGCGCCGGGACCATCCCGGCGCATGGCAAGCCGGCCACGCCGCGCCGCCCCTGGACAGGGGGCGGCGCGTTTTTTTTGTCCCGGCTACGCGGATGCCGGGAAGGTTTCCTGCAGCAGCGCGCGCACCGTGTCGGCCACGCCGTGCTGGCTGCCGCGGCGCCATGCCAGGTGCAGCTCCACGTCCAGCCCCGCGGCGTCCTCGAGCGGGCGGAAGGCCACGCCGGCATACCCGAGCCGGTGCGCGGACTGCGGCACCAGCGCCACGCCCATGCCGGCGTCCACCAGCGACAGGATGGAGTGCGTGTGGCTCAGCGTCTGCACGGTCTCGGGCGCCACGCCCTCGGCGCGCAGCCGGCCCGCCACCACCTCGTACAGGTAGCGCGACTCCGACGGGCAGAACTCGATGAACGGCTGCCCCTCCAGCGACCGCAGCGTGAGCGCGGCGCAGGTCATCAGCGCGTGCCCGACCGGCGCTGCCAGCACGAACGGCTCGCGCAGCAGCGGCGCCGACAGCGCGAAGCTGCGCGGTGCGAACGGCCGCACCACGCCGAGCTCGATGCGGCCCGCGCCGATCGCCTCCAGTTGGGCGTCGGTCTGCATCTCGCGCAGCGACACGTGGACGTCGGGGAATTTCGCGCCGATGGCCGACAGCAACTGCGGCAGCAGCGTGAAGCTGGCGGCCGGGATGAAGCCCATCGTCACGCTGCCGGCGTCGGCCCGCATGGCGCGCCGCGCGGCCAGCGTGGCGGCCTGGCTGCGGCGCAGGATGTCTTCCGCCTCGCGCAGGAAGGTGGCGCCGGCCAGGGTCAGCCGCACGGTGCCGCCCGAGCGCTCCAGCAGGCGCACGCCCACCTCATGCTCGAGCAGCTGGATCTGCCGCGTGAGCGGCGGCTGTGTCATGTTCAGCAAGGCAGCCGCCCGGCCGAAATGCAGCTCCGTCGCCACGGCGACGAAGCTGCGCAGATGCGAAAGCTGGAACACGATTCAATTCTTGTATTGCGGCATCGCCTGTTTGAATTGGACGCCGCGCCCGCTTCCTTCTTAGAGTGGCACCTCCTGACTCTTGCGTCTTTTGAGTCTTTTCCCCTGGGAGATAAAGGTGGCAACTTTCGAAGGCCCGGCGCTGCGCAGGGCGCTTGACGGCATTTCCGGCATTCTGGTCACGCCCTTCGACGCAGATGATACCGTTTCGCCGGCGCCGCTCGCGCCCGTGGTGGATCGCGCGGTCGAAGCCGGCGTGCACGTGCTGGTCGCCAACGGCAACACCAGCGAGTTCTACGGGCTGCGCGAGCAGGAAGCCGTGCAGATGGTGCAGGTGGCCGCCGAGTGCGTGGCCGGCCGCGTGCCGCTGCTGGCCGGCGTGGGCCGCAGCGTGCACGAGGCCTGCGCGCTGGCGCGCGCCTCGCGCCAGGCCGGCGCCGACGCGCTGATGGTGCACCAGCCGCCCGATCCGTTCGTGGCGCCGCGCGGCGTGGCGGCCTACGTGCGCCGCATCGCCGAGGCGGGCGAGGGCCTGCCGCTGGTGCTCTACCTGCGCAACGACAACATCGGCCTGGCCGCGATCGAGGAGTTGTGCCGCATCCCCGGCGTGATCGGCGTGAAGTGGGCCTCGCCCACGCCGCTGGTGCTGGCCGAAGCCATGCGCCGCACCGCCGATCTCGGCCTGGCCTGGGTCGGCGGCCTCGCCGAGGTCTGGGCGCCGCCGTTCTACGCGGTCGGCGCGCGCGGCTTCACCTCGGGCCTCATCAACGTGCTGCCGGAGCGCTCGGTGGCCATCCATGCCGCGCTCGAAGCCGCCGACTACGCGCAGGCGATGCGCCTGATCGGCGAGATGCTGCCGTTCGAGGAACTGCGCGCGCAGGAGAACAACGGCGCCAACGTCACGGTGGTCAAGGCCGCGCTGCGGATCATGGGCAACGACTGCGGCGCCACGCGGCCGCCCTCGGCGTGGCCGCTGAACGCGGGCCAGCAGGCGCAGTTGCAGGCGCTGCTGGCGGGCTGGGGCCTGGCCCGCTGATCCGGCGATCCGCCGATCCGCCCGTTTTCCCCGATTCCCGCATCTCCGACCCCCGGCGGGGGCATCGTTTCCCCGCCGGCCCGAAGCACGACACAACACACCGGTTTCACCCGCAGGAGACAACCCATGCAGATCCACCGCCCGCTGCTTGCCATGCTGGCCGCCCTGTCGTTGAGCGGCGCCGCCGCCGCGCAGGGCTATCCCACCCATCCCATCACGATCGTGATCGGCTCCAGCCCCGGCAGCGCCACCGACGGTCTCGCGCGCGCCATCGGCATGGAAGTGACCAAGCTCACCGGCCAGGCCGTGGTGGTCGACAACCGCGCCGGCGCCTTCGGCGGCATCGCCGCCCAGACCGTGGCGCGCGCCGCGCCCGACGGCTACACGCTGTTCATGACCACCAACACCACGCAGGCCGCCAACCCGCACTTGCTCAAGAAGCTGCCCTACGACCCGATCAAGGACTTCGCGCCGGTCTCGCTGCTGACCAAGGGCTACCAGCTGCTGGTGGTCAACCCGCAGGTCAAGGCCCACAGCGTGGGCGAGCTGGTCGCGCTGGCCAAAAAAGAACCGGGCAAGATGAGCTACGGCTCCGGCAGTTCGTCGGCGCAGGTGGCCACCGAGCTGTTCCAGCAGGCCACCGGCACCAAGTTCACCTACGTGCCCTACAAGGCCAATCCGCAGGCGGTGATCGACCTGGTGGCCGGGCAGACCGACCTGATGATCGTCGACCTCGCCGCCAGCCTGCCGCAGGTCAAGGCCGGCAAGCTGCGCGCGCTCGGCATCAGCAGCCCGAAGCGCTCGGCGCTGGTGCCCGGCGTGCCGGCCATCGCCGAGACGCTGGCCGGCTACGAGGCCGGCTACTGGAACGCGCTGTACGCGCCCGCCAGCACGCCCGCGCCGGTGGTGCAGCGCCTCAACGACCTGATGCGCCGCGCGATGGCCGCGCCCGAGGTCAGGCAGGTGGTCGAGCAGACCGGCATGGAGGCCGCGCTGTCCTCGCCCGAGGAACTGGGGCGTTTCCAGCTGGCGGAGCTGAGCCGCTGGGGGCAGATCATCAAGACGGCCGGCATCCAGCCGGAGTAAGGGCGTAGCCGGTAGTGTGGCGGCGCGGCGGTCCCGCGCCTGCCGGCCCCGGGGGGGCCTGTGCGGCGGTTGTCGGCGCGGTTGCCAGTGACTATGCTAGTCGGGCACATGGCCCGGCTTCCCGGGCCGGCCCGGGCAGACCGGACAGGAGACGATCAAATGCAGGTTTCGATACTTGTTCCGCCGCGTGCCCCGGTCTCGCGGCGCGCGCGCTTAATGTCCGCCGCGTTCGCCGCGCTCGCCGGCCTTGCGGCGGCCACGGCGATGGCGGCGCCCGTTTCGTTCACGGTGCCGCTGACCGGCGCGCAGCAGGTGCCGCCGGTCCAGGCCGCGGGCAGCGGCTCCGCCGACCTCACCTATGATCCCGCCACGCGGGTGGTCGCCTGGACGATCAGCTTCAGCGGCCTGTCCAGCGCGCCGACGATGGCGCATTTCCACGGTCCCGCCGCGGCCGGCAAGAACGCCGGCGTGCAGGTCTGGCTGGCCGAGAAGGGCGCCGCGCTGGCCAGTCCCGTCAAGGGCCAGGCCACGCTGTCGCCGGACGAGGCGAAGGAATTCGCGTCCGGCGAGATGTACATCAACGTGCATACCAAGGACCATCCGTCCGGCGAGATCCGCGGCCAGGTGCTGCCGCCCAGGAGCAACTGACGCGACTGACGTAACGGACGGCCGGCACGGCGCGCGTATCAGAGATACGCCGCCAGCAGCGCCGCCGCCGCCGCGCCCGCGGCCAGCATGAGCAGCGCCAGCGCCACGGGCGCGCGGCGCGGCGCGGGGATGCGCGCGGGCAGGAGCTTGCGCCCGGTCAGCATCGGGCGCAGCAGGTTTTGGCCCTTGGCCGTCGCGTACAGCGCGATGGCCAGCACGTGCAGCGCCACCGCCGCCAGCAGCGCATCCCACAGCAGCGCGTGCAGCGCCGAGATCGCATTGGCGAGCGGCGCCGGCACCCATTCGCTCAGCGGCCCTTCGTTGGCGATGTCGTTGTTGATGTAGAGCCCGCTGAGCGTCTCGCCGAGCAGCAGCGCGAGCAGCAGCAGCACCATCCAGCCGCCGGCCGGGTTGTGGCCGACCTGCAGGTCGGCCTCGCGGCGGAACAGGTGGCGCAGGTGGCGCCAAGCGGCGGCGGGCGAAGCCATGAAGCTGCGAAAGCGCGCGGTCTCGCTGCCGCAGCAGCCCCACAGCAGCCGGAAGAAAACCAGCGCGAGCAGCATCTCGCCGGCCCGCGCGTGCCAGTCCATCCAGTTCAGCCGGGCGGTGACGTAGGCCACGGCCACCAGCACCACCGCCAGCCAGTGGAACAGCCGCGTGGGCGCGTCCCAGACCGTCACGGGGCGGCCCGCGGGCGGCGCCAGCGGCGCGGCCGGGTCGTCAGGTTTCATCGCTCGGCTCCGTCGGGCATCCGGCCCTTGCCGGCCTTTACTTTAGGCCCGCCTGCCGCCGCGGCCTAGCGCTGCGTCAGCTCGGCCGCTGGATTCCACAGCGCCGGGTCGAACGGGTTGATCTGCCGGCCGACCTCGGCGGTCTCGCGCTGCATCAGCTCCACCACGATGGGCAGGCGCTCCGGGCTCAGCCGCTCGATCAGCGTGCCGACGCCCAGCGCCGCCACCGCGCGGCCTTCGCGGTCCAGGATCGGCACCGCCACGCCCGCCATGCCGTCGAGCAGCCCGGCGCGGCGCGAGGCGTAGCCGCATTCGCGGACCTGCTCGATCTCGCTGCGCAGCGACACTTCGTCGAGCAGGCCGTATTCGCGCAGCCGCGGCAGGTTGAACTGCAGCACCGCCTCGCGCTCCTCGTCGGGCAGGAAGGCGAGGATGGCGGTGGCGGCCTGGCCCACGCCCAGCGGCACGCGCCCGCCGATGCCGCCGGTGAAGGTGCGGATGGCGTAGGGCCCTTCGTTGCGGTCCAGGCACACGGCGTCGAAGCCGCTGCGCACCAGCAGGAAGATCGCGTCGTTGAGGCGCGCCCCCAGCCGGAGCAGCACCGGGCGGCAAAGCTGGCGCAGCCCGCTCAGGTTGCCGGCCTGGGCCGCCAGCGCGAAGAACTCGATGCTCAGCCGGTAGCGCTTGGAGCGCGTGTCCTGCTCGACCATGCCTTCCTTGACCAGCGATTGCAGCAGCCGGTGCGTGGTGGCCTGCGTCAGGCCGGTTTCCTGTGCCACGTCCTTGACGCGCGATGCGCTGTGCTGGTGCAGCGCCAGCGCGCGCATCACGGCAAACAGCCGGGCGGCGCCGCCGGCGGCGGGTTCCGTTACGTCTTCCATACAGTCGGCATCTCTTTCGTCGGAATTGAAGCAACGGCAGAAGGTCGCTTGATTTCAATCAATGGAATTTTACGAATAAAAATCCCACTGAACAGAATTATCTCACCGAACGGGTATGTTTCCTGCTCAAAATAAGCCGTCTCCTAACGGTTCGGATCCCGCCCCCAACGATGCGCCGGATGCCGCCGCCGCCACCCAGGAAAAAGCGCATGTCCTTTCTTACCTTGAGCAATGTGAGCAAGTCGTATGGCGACAACCAGGTCGTCAGGTCGATGAACCTGTCGGTGGAGCGGGGCGAGTTCGTGTCCCTGCTGGGCCCCTCGGGGTGCGGCAAGACCACCACGCTGCAGATGATCGCGGGCTTTGCCACCGTCAGCAGCGGGCGCATCGCGCTGGACGGGCGCGACATCACCCATGCCCGGCCCAACACGCGCGGCCTCGGCATCGTGTTCCAGACCTATGCGCTGTTCCCCCACATGAGCGTGGAGGAGAACGTGCGCTTCGGTCTGGAGATGCGCAAGGTGCCGCGCGCCGAGCAGGCCGCGCGCGTGGCGCGCGTGCTGGAGCTGGTGCACCTGCGCGGCTACGAGGCGCGCTATCCGCGCGAGCTGTCGGGCGGCCAGCGCCAGCGCGTGGCGCTGGCGCGCGCGCTGGTGATCGAGCCGCCGGTGCTGCTGCTCGACGAGCCGCTGTCGAACCTGGACGCCAAGCTGCGCGAGGAAATGCAGTTCGAGCTGCGGCGCATCCAGCGCACGGTCGGCACCACCACCATCATGGTCACGCACGACCAGCACGAGGCGATGTCGGTCAGCGACCGCGTGGTGGTGATGGAGCAGGGCGTGCTGGTGCAGGTGGACAAGCCCTACGCGCTCTACGAGCAGCCGCGCACCGAGTTCGTCTCGTCGTTCGTCGGCAAGAGCAACCTGATCCCGGGGCGCGTGCTCGAAGGCGGCGCGCTGCCGCGCATCGAGCTGGCGGGCCAGCCCGCGCTGGTGGTCGGCCTGCCCGGCGCGGCCTGCCAGGCCGGCGCCGCGGTGCTGTTCAGCCTGCGCCCGGAGAAGGTGCATCTGGTGGCGCCCGGCGCGGGCCGCTTCGACGGCCGCGTGATCGAGCGCTTCTTCATGGGTAGCCACTGGCTGCACCGCATCGCCAGCCCGCTCGGCGAGCTGCTGGCGATGCAGAGCAACGACGGCCCGCCGCCGCAGCAGGACGGCGAGCAGGTCGGCATCACCTGGCGTGACGACAGCGCGCGCCTGCTGCCGGCCCCGGCAGCCACCGGCGCGGCGGCGCCGGCAGCGGTGCAGGCGGTGGCGGCATGAGCACCGCCGCAACCCTGCAAGGGCCGCCCAGGGCGCGCCCGTGGCCGTGGCTGATGACGGCGCCCGGCCTGGTCCTGTTCCTGGTGATGCTGGTCACGCCGCTGGCGCTGACCGCCATGCTGGCCTTCAGCGTGTTCGACCACGACACCGGCAGCGTGGCCGGCGGCGTCACGCTGGCCAACTTCCTGGCCATCGTCACCGATGCCTATTACTACGAGATCCTGTGGCGCACCTTCTGGATCGCGCTGGTGACGACGCTGGTGTGCGTGCTGGTGGGCGTGCCGCAGGCCTTCATCCTGAGCCGCATGCGCAATCCGTGGCGCTCGGTGCTGCTGGTGGCGGTGCTGGCGCCGCTGCTGGTGTCGGTGGTGGTGCGCGCGTTCGGCTGGAGCATCCTGCTGGGCAACGCCGGGCTGGTGAACCAGATGCTCGGCGCGCTCGGCATCGCGCCGGTGCGCATCCTCTACACCAACCTCGGGATCGTGATCGGGCTGGTGCACGTGATGCTGCCGTTCATGATCATCCCGGTGTGGACCACGCTGCAGAAGATCGACCCGAGCGCCGCCGATGCCGCGCTCTCGCTCAACGCCTCGTTCCTGACCACCATGCGCCGCATCGTGCTGCCGCAGATGACGCCGGGCATTCTCTCCGGCAGCCTGATCGTGTTCGGCCTGAGCGCCAGCTCGTTCGCGATTCCCGGCCTGCTCGGCGGGCGCCGCCTGAAGATGGTGGCCACGCTGGTCTACGACGAATACCTCAACACCCTCAACTGGCCGCTCGGCGCGGCCATCGCCATCGTGCTGCTGCTGGCCAACCTGCTCATCATGCTCAGCTACAACCGCCTGCTCGAGCAGCGCTACAAGAAGCGCCTGGGGTGAATGCCATGAACAAGAACGGACCTCTCGCCCTGTGTTTCAACGCGCTGGTGATCGCCTTCACCGTGGCGCCGCTGCTGGTCGTCTGCCTGGTGGCCTTCACGCCCGGCGAAACGCTGAGCCTGCCGACCACCGCGTTCTCGCTGCGCTGGTTCCGCACGCTGCTGGAGCACGACGAATTCCTGCAGTCGTTCTGGACCAGCCTGGGGCTGGCCGCGGCCAGCGCCACGCTGTGCTGCCTGATCGCGGTGCCGGCCGGCATCGCCATCACGCGCCATGCGTTCGCGGGGCGCAACCTCGTCAACAGCCTGCTGCTGTCGCCGCTGCTGATCCCGCACCTGGTGCTGGGCGTGGCGCTGATGCGCATGTTCTCGCTGGTCGGCGGCGCCGGCAGCCTGGGCTGGCTGCTGCTGGCCCACACCATGGTCATCACGCCCTACGTGCTGCGCCAGGTGGTGTCCGCGCTGACCGGCTTCGACGCCAGCGCCGAGCAGGCCGCGGTGTCGCTGGGCGCGAGCCGCGCCACGGTGTTCCGCCGCATCGTGCTGCCGATGATCCTGCCCGGCGTCACCGGCGGCTGGATGCTGGCCTTCATCAACAGCTTCGACGAAGTCACCATGTCGATCTTCGTCACCTCGCCGTCGACGGTCACGCTGCCGGTGCGCATGTACATGTACGCGACCGAGTCGCTGGACCCGATGATGGCCGCGGTGTCCGCGCTGATGATCGCGTTGACCGCGGCGGCGATGCTGGTCATCGACCGCGTCTACGGCCTCGACCGCATGCTGGTGGGGCGCGCATGAGCACGCCATCCGATTCCGCGCGCGGCGCCGGCCAGTTGCGGCGGCTGCAGGAGCAGCGGCGCGCCGTGCTGCGCTTCGAGCTCGACGGCGTGTTCTGCGAAGGCCTCGAGGGCGACACCGTGCTGACCGCCATCCTGGTCCAGCGCCGGCGCCTGCGCGACAACGAATTCACCGGCGCGCCGCGCGCCGGCTTCTGCCTGATGGGCGCCTGCCAGGACTGCCTGGTGTGGCTCGAGGGCGGCGAGCGCGTGCGCGCCTGCGCGACCCCGCTGCGCGCCGGCATGCGCCTGCGCACGGCGCCGGTGTTCGCCGCGGCGCAGGCCGAGCCAGCGGAGCAAGCGGAGGAGCGGGCATGACGCGCGACGGCAACACGGTCATCGTCGGCGCCGGCCCGGCCGGCGTGCGCGCGGCGCAGACGCTGGTGCGCCACGGCCTGCGCCCGGTGGTGATCGACGAGGCGCCGCGCTGGGGCGGGCAGATCTACCGGCAGCAGCCGGACGGCTTCCGCCGCAGCGCGCGGCAGCTGTACGGCTTCGAGGCGGGCCGCGCGCGCGCGCTGCACGAGGCCTTCGCGGCCTTGCTGCCGCACGTCGACTACCGGCCCGGCCAGCTGGTCTGGAATGCCGACGGGCACGTGCTCGACCTGTGGGAAGCCGTCAGCGGCCGCCACGCGAGCCTGCCGTGGCGCGACATCATCCTGGCCACCGGCGCCACCGACCGCATCCTGCCGGTGCCGGGCTGGACCACGCCGGGCGTGTATTCGCTGGGCGGCGCGCAGGTCGCGCTCAAGTTCCAGGGCTGCGCCATCGGCCAGCAGGTGGTGCTGGCCGGCAGCGGGCCGCTGCTGTACCTGGTGGCCTACCAGTACAAGAAGGCCGGCGCCGACGTGCGCGCCGTGCTCGACTACGCCAGCACGGCGGAGCAGGCCGGCGCGCTGCTGCCGATGTGCCGGCTGCCGGCGGTGCTGGCCAAGGGGCTGTACTACGTGGCGTGGCTGCGGCTGCACGGCGTGCCGATCCACGCGAACGCGCGCCTGGCGCGCGTCGAGGGCGAACATGGCGTGGAGGCCGTGCACTGGGTCTCGCGCACCGATCCGTCCGCGACCCACCGCATCGCCTGCGACGCGCTCGGCTTCGGCTACGGCCTGCGCCCGGAGAGCCAGCTGGCCGACCTGCTCGGCTGCGGCTTCGCGTTCGATCCGCAGCAGCGCGCGCATCTGGTCGCGCAGCAGCAGGGCCGGGCGAGTGTGCCGGGTGTGTTCGTGGCCGGCGACGGCGCGCGCATCATGGGCGCCGACGCGGCCGAGCTGGCCGGCGAGCGCGCGGCGCTGACGCTGCTCGCGCAGCGCGGCATCGCCGTCGACGCGGCGCGGGCGGCGAAGCTCGATGCGCGGCTGGCGCGCATCGCCGCGTTCCGCGCCGGGCTGGAGCGCGCGTTTCCGTTTCCGCGCGACTGGGCCGCGCAGGTGCCCGATCACACCGTGGTGTGCCGCTGCGAGGCGGTCACGGCGGGCGAGATCCGCCGCGCGGCGCGCGAGCAGGGCGCCGACGAGATGAACCGCATGAAGGCGCTGTGCCGGGTCGGCATGGGCCGCTGCCAGGGCCGCATGTGCGGCGTGGCCGGCGCCGAGCTGCTGGCCGATGCCTGCGCGCGGCCGCTCGAGCTGGTGGGCCGCATCCGCGGGCAGGCGCCGGTCAAGCCGGTGCCGATCTCCGGCCTCGCCGCCGGCGAGGAGGGCAATCATGGCTGAAACCCTGCAAGCCGACGCGCTGGTCGTGGGCGGCGGCATCGTCGGCGCGTCGGCCGCGCTGGCGCTGCGCGCGCGCGGCCTGTCGGTGGTGCTGCTGGAGCGCGACCTGTGCGGTTCGCGCTCCAGCGGCGTGAACTACGGCGGCGTGCGGCGCCAGGGGCGCGCCTTCGCGCAGCTGCCGCTGGCGCAGCGCGCGCACCGCATCTGGCAGGACCTGCCGGCGCTGCTCGGCACCGACGGCGAATACGTGCGCAGCGGCCACCTGAAACTGGCGCGCACGGCGGACGACATGGCCAAGCTCGAGCGCTATCGCGACGGCGCGCAGCCTTACGGCCTGGCGCTGGAGCTGCTCGGCCCCGGCGACTTGCGCCGGCGCTATCCGTGGCTCGGCGCCGGGCTGGCCGGCGCCTCGCTCTGCCCGGACGACGGGCAGGCCAATCCGCGCCTGGTGTCGCCGGCCTTCGCGCGCGCCGCGGCGGCCGCCGGCGCCGTCATCCGCGAGCGCGAGGCGGTGCTGCAGGTGGAGCACGGTGGCGCCGGCTTCGTCGCCACCACCGCCTCGGGCCTGACCGTGCGCGCGCCCAACCTGCTCAATTGCGCCGGGGCCTGGGCCGGGCCGCTGGCCGCGCGCTTCGGCGACGCGGCGCCGCTGACCCAGGGCCACCCGGCGATGGCCGTCACCGAGCCGCTGCCGTTCTTCCTGCCGCTGAGCCTGGGCATGGAGGGCGGCGACGTGTACTGCCGCCAGGTCGCGCGCGGCAACGTGGTGCTGGGCGGCGGCCGGGTCGAGCCGGGCGCGTCCGGCGTGGACGCGATCCGCTCCACCACCGCCGCGATCCTGGCGCAGATGCGCCGCATCGCCACGCTGATCCCGCGCCTGGAACAGGCCCAGATCATCCGCACCTGGAGCGGCATCGAAGGCTACCTGCCCGACCGCCAGCCGGTGCTCTGCGCCAGCCCGCGCGTGCCGGGCCTGTTCCACGGCTTCGGTTTTTCCGGCGCCGGCTTCGAGGTCGGCCCCGCCGCCGGCGCGGTGCTGGCCGAGCTGGTGGCCGACGGCGCCACCACGACCCCGATCGCCGCCTTCGACCTGCGCCGCTTCGCGCCGGGTACGGGCGTGCCTGCTGCTTCCCCCGCTGACTCACCCCGCATCGCCAAAGGAGTGCATTGATGACCAGACCGTTCGCTAAACAGATCCGGGCCGCCGCCGGCATGGCCGCCGCTTCGCTGCTGCTCGCCGCCGGCGCGCATGCCGCGACGCGCACGCTGTACGTCGGCATGAACGGCGGCTCGATGGAAAAGACCTACACGGACTTCGTGTTCAAGGCCTTCGAGAAGGCCAACGACGTCAAGATCGTGGTGGTGCCCGGCACCTCGTCCGACATCATGGCCAAGGCGCTGGCCGCCCGCGCCAAGCCGCAGATGCACGTGATGTTTCTCGACGACGGCCTGATGTACCGCGCCATCCGCATGGGCCTGTGCGAGAAGCAGCCGGCCTCCGCCGCCGGCAAGGCGCTCTATCCGCAGGCCCACATCGAGGGTGACATGGCCACCGGCGTGACCATGAGCATGACCGGCCTCGGCTACAACACGCGCGTGTTCAAGGAGAAGAACTGGGCGCCGCCCACCTCCTGGCAGGACCTGGCCGATCCCAAGTACAAGAACAAGGTGGTGTTCCAGTCGCTGCCGTCGTCCACCTTCGGCCTGCACGGCTTCCTGATGCTCAACCGCATCCGCGGCGGCAGCGAGTCCAACGCCGAGCCCGGCTTCAAGGCGTGGCCGCAGACGGTCGGCCCCAACGTGCTGGAGTACGTGTCGAACTCGGCAAAGCTGTCGGAGATGGTGCAGTCCGGCGAGGCCGCGATCTTCCCGTTCACGCCCAGCATGACCACCATCTTCCAGGGCAAGGGGCTGCCGGTGGCCTATGCCCAGCCCAAGGAAGGCGCGGTGGTGCTGATGGTGGCCCAGTGCGTGATCGCCAACAACTCGGAGCCGGAGCTGTCGCAGAAGCTCGCCGCCTACCTGCTGACCGCCGCCGCGCAGAAGGCCGCGCTGGAAGGCGGCTCGTACAACCCGACCAACACCGAGGTGACGGCCACCGGCAAGGCCGGGCAGGAGCTGGCGCGGATGAAGGAATACCTCAAGACCGCGGTGACGGTCGACTGGAGCCAGATCAACCAGAACCGCGCCAACTGGGACCGGCAGTGGAACCGGCTGGTCGAGCGTTGAGCGGCGCCGCCGGGGTTTGCGCATGATCCTGCTGATCAAGTCCGGCGGCGCGCAGGCGCTGCCCGAATGGCGCGATGCGTTTGCCGCCGTGCTGCCCGAGGCCGAGGTGCGGCTGTGGGGCGACCCCGGCGTGCCGGCCGCGGCGGTGCGCTACGCGCTGGTGTGGGAACCCGAGCGCGGCGCGCTGGCGCGCTACCCCAACCTCAGGCTGGCGATCAGCGCCGGCGCCGGCATCGAGCACATGCTGGCCGACGACCTGCTGCCGCCCGGCCTGCCGCTGGCGCGGCTGGTGCTGCCGGAGACGCAGCAGGGCATGGCCGAGTTCGTGGCGATGGGCGCGCTGATGCTGATGCGCGGCATGGGTGGCAGCGCGCGCGACCAGCAGCAGCGCCGCTGGCGCGCGCCGCCGCCCACGCCGCTGGCGCAGCGCACGCGCGTGGGCGTGATGGGGCTGGGCGCGCTCGGGCTGCACGCGGCGCGCTACCTGGCGGGCATGGGATTCTCGGTGCAGGGCTGGTCGCGCTCGGCCAAGGCCATCGACGGCGTGGCCACGTACCACGGCATGGCGCAGTTGCCGGATTTCCTGGCGCGCAGCGACATCCTCGTCAACCTGCTGCCGCAGACCGCCGGCACGGCCGGCTTGCTCAACCGCGAGCGCCTCGCCATGCTGCCGCGCGGCGCGCAACTGCTCAACGCCGGGCGCGCCGCGCACGTGGTGCAGGGGGACTTGCTCGATGCGCTCGACAGCGGGCACCTCGGTGGCGCGCTGCTCGACGTGTTCGATGTCGAGCCACTGCCGGAGTCTTCGCCGCTGTGGGATCACCCCAGGGTCATCGTCACGCCGCATTGCGCGGCGACACCTTCGCGGCGGGATCGGGCGCGGCGGGCGGCGGAGTTGATTCGCATGGCGGAGGGTGGGGGGGAGGTGGAGGATGTTTATGAGGTGGGGAGGGGGTATTAGGGGGAGGGCATATAGGTCAAAGGCTTTAACGTCAAAATCAACTGCTTAACTTCAAAGTCAAAGTCAAAGGC
>NZ_AQPL01000131.1:0-1540 GCF_000395345.1 Cupriavidus sp. WS
GCATGTGGTGGTCAAGTAATCTTGGACACTTTTCTGGCCACTTCCACCTTTAAATTCTCGTACTCGGCTGGCGGCATGTTCATCGCGGCCGAGTGCAATCTCTGTTGGTTGTAGAAGAACAGCACGTAGTTCGTGATGTCCGCCTGTGCCTCCGCGCGGTCGCAGTAGATCCGGTCGCGGATGCGCTCGCCCTTCAGGCTGCAGAAGAAACGCTCGACGACCGCGTTGTCCCAGCAGTTGCCCGCCCGACTCATGCTCGGTGTGATCCCTTCCTCGCGCAACAATTCCTGGAACGCATGGCTGGCATACGGGCTGCCCTGATCCGAGTGAAACATCAGGCCCTCGGCCGGCTGCCGGCTCGACAGCGCGATTCTCAGTGCCCTCACCACTAGCCGCGTGTCGGCCGAATTCGAGTAAGCCCAACCCACCACCCGCCGCGAGAATAGGTCCATCACCACGGCCAGGTACAGCCAGCCTTGCTGCGTCCAGATGAAGGTCACATCTCCAGCCCACACCCGGTTCGGTTGCGCGACGGCAAACTGCCGGTTCAATCGGTTCGGCGCTATGGCCGAGGACTTCCCGCCCTTCGAGTAATAATGCTTGCGAGCCTTCCGGACCGCGACCTGGGCTTCCCGCATCAATCCTCTGGCTCGATGGCGTCCGACAGCATGGCCTCGTCTGCGCAGCTCCTGTGACATGCGGCGGCTGCCGTAGCTTTGCCCGCTCGTCTCATGAATCGCCTGGACCTGACCCATCAGCGCCTCACGTTGGGCACACGGCTTGGCTTGCCGGGCCTTCCACGCGTAGTAGGTGCTGCGCGGCATGCCCAGGATCTCGCACACCACCGCCACCGGCCAGACCTTCTCCGCCTGTTCGATCACTTCGTATTGCGATCGAGTTCCTTGACGAAGAAGGCCGTGGACTTTTTTAGGATGTCGCGCTCACGCTCCAGCCGGGCCACTTGCCGCTCCAGATCCCGGATGCGGCGCTGGTCGGGCGTCAAGCTCGTCGGGTCACTTGTGGTCGGTACCGGCTTCGCCTGGCGATTGCCAATCCAACGACGAAGCGCTGTCTCACCAATGTCCAGTGCCTTGGCGGCATTGGTCACTGAATACCCCTGCTCTAGCACCAAGTTCACTGCGTCGGCCTTGAACTCGTCGGAGAAATCTCTGCGTCCCATCATCACCTCTCTAGTTGACCGGAAGTCTACCTTTTGAAGTGTCCAGGATCATTAGACCACCACAGCCAAGAAAGCGGACTGCCTTGCCGGCAGGGGCAGAGCCGAACAGTGTTGCTTAGGTTGGTGGTTTCGTGGTGGGATCTGTGGTTCTGCTGGGATTCTGCCGGTACCGGTTTTGGCGGCCACTGTCTCTCGGGTGGTGTTCGATTCGTGGTGGCGCTGCATGATGGCGTAGGCCCAGGCCCTTCGGGCTGCTGCCGCGACCGGGGTGGATGGGTGCGGCATAGGGACGGTGCTGGATTCGTGGTGGGCGCGGTGGCCGCGGTTTGAACCCGATGTGGGATCTTGAGATGTGCCAGA
>NZ_AQPL01000132.1:0-25403 GCF_000395345.1 Cupriavidus sp. WS
TTTGAAGAAGTTAAAGTATTTGACTTATAAGTCGAATTTTATTTTTATAAATATTAATAAAAATTATCACTCAACCTCCAAATCCTCCCCCTTCCACAATGCCGCCGCATAAAACTCCGGCCCAAAATCCACCGGCACTTCCCCCCGAATACGCCGCTCATGCAGCGGCAAATCCGCCAACAGCAAATCCCGGCTGATGCGCGCCACCGCGCCAGGAATATCGCGCCGCATGCTCGGCACGTCGCCGAGCGGCACGCCGGTGCTGGCGAACCCGCCCGGGTTGTGCACGTGGATGTCGCTTAACCACGGCGCGCTGCCGGGCGTCTTTTCCAGGTATTCCAGCCCGCTGCCGAGGTAGGGCGAGGCACCCAGTTCGTCGTCGCGCGCGTCGGCTGGCGGCTGGTAGCGGTCGCGCCAGCGCAGCACGTGCGGCGCGATGTCGGCCAGCTCGGGCCGGGCGGCGGGGTCGACCAGGTAGCCGGTGCCGGCGATGGCGAAGTCGAAGCGCAGCGTCTCGCCGCGTACCTGCGCGGCGATGCGCCCGCCTTCGATCTCGGCCGCGCGCCACGGCGCGCTCAGGTGCAGATGGAACTGTTCGAAGCCGAGCACGCGCTCCACCGAGTCGGCCGGCGGCGTGGAGCCGGCGCGGCGGTAGCGCAGGGCCTGCTCCCAGCGCGTGGCGTCGGGCAGCGCATGGTAGTTGTCGTAGAGGCCGGGGTAGGCGCGGATGCGCGAGACCGGCGTGGCGGCAATGTGATCGCGCCGCGCGAACAGGTGCACGGCGGCGGCGCCGGCTTCTAGCGCGACCGCGGCGGCGTCGAAGGCGGAGGCCGCGGCGCCGAGCACGGCCACGGTCTTGCCGCGCAGCGCGGCGAAGTCGATGGCGTCGGCGGTGTGGGCGGCCAGGCCCGCGGCCACCGCCGCCGACAGCACGGCCGGCACGAACGGCGCGCCGTTGCCGGCCACGCCGCTGGCGAGGATGACCTTGCGCGCGGTCTCGGTGCGCGGCTGGCCGTCGATCTCCAGGTGCAGGCGGAAGTGCGGCACGGCGGCGCCGGTCACGGGTTCGATGCGCTTCACGCGCGTGCCGTAGCGGACGTCGATGCCGAGGAAGCTGCGGAACCAGTCGAGATAGTCGGCCCAGGCCAGGCGCGGAATGCGGTCGATGGCGGCGTAGGCCTGCGCGCCGTGGCGCGCTTCGTACCAGGCCTGGAAGCCGAGCGCGGGCAGGCCGAGCTCGGGGCCGACCAGGTTCTTGGGCGTGCGCAGCTTCTGCATGCGCGCGCGTTCGCGCCACACGCCCGCGCGCGCGCCGTCGGGCGCGGCGTCGAGCACGGTGACGCGGCCGATGCCGGCGCGCCGCAGCGCGAAGGCGTAGGCGCTGCCGCTCTGGCCGCCGCCGACGATGGCGACGTTGTGGTCGATGCCGGCATGGGCGGGCACCCAGTCGTCGGGCGCGGGGCCGATCAGGCGCAGCGTCTCGCGCGCGAGGAAATCGGGATCGGCGGCGGCGCCGGCTTGGGCGAGGGAGGACAGGTCGGTCATGCGGCGATGGCGGTGGTCGGCGTGGTCTGGCCGGCGCTGGCTTGCGCGGCGGGATGAGCGGGGCGTTTGAGCCCGAGGTGCTCGCGCAGCGTGGCGCCGGCGTATTCGGTGCGGAACAGGCCGCGCCGGCGCAGCTCCGGCAGCACCAGCGCGATGAAATCGGTGAGGCCGCCGGGCAGCACCGGCGACATGATGTTGTAGCCGTCCGCGCCGTACTTGCGGAAGCGTTCTTCGAGCTGGTCGGCGATCTGCTCCGCGGTGCCGACCAGCTGCCAGTGGCCGCGCGCGCCGGCCACGCGCTGGTAGAGCTGGCGGATGGTCAGGTTCTCGCGCCGCGCGAGGTCGATCAGCAGGCGCTGGCGGCTCTTGCTGGCGTTGGTCTCGGGCAGCTCGGGGATGGGGCCGTCGAGCGGGTAGCCCGACAGGTCGAAGCCGCCGCTCAGGCTGGACACCAGCGCCAGGCCCACCACCGGGTCGATCAGCGACTGCAGCTGTTCGAACTTCTCGCGCGCTTCGCTCTCGCTGTGGCCGACCACCGGGAACACGCCGGGCAGGATCTTGAGGTCGTCCGCTTCGCGGCCATACTTGGCGAGGCGGCCTTTCACGTCGGCGTAGAACGCCACCGCGTCCTCCACGGTCTGCTGCGCGGTGAACACGGCCTCGCCGGTACGCGCGGCCAGTTCCTTGCCGGCCTCGGACGAGCCGGCCTGCACCACCACCGGATGGCCCTGCGGCGTGCGCGAGACGTTGAGCGGGCCGTGCACCTGGAAATGCTTGCCCTTGTGCCCGAGCACGTGGCGCCGCGCCGGGTCGTAGTAGCGGCCGCTGGCCTTGTCGCGCAGGAAGGCGTCGTCTTCCCAGCTGTTCCACAGGCCGCCCACCACGTCGGCGAACTCGGCGGCGCGCTCGTAGCGGTCGGCATGCGCGAAGTGGTGCTCGCGGTTGAAGTTGTGCGCCTCGTGCTCGCTCGACGACGTGACCAGGTTCCAGCCGGCGCGCCCGCCCGAGATGTGGTCGAGCGAGGCGAACTTGCGGGCGATGTGGTACGGCTCGTTGAAGCTGGTCGAGGCGGTGCCGACCAGGCCGATGCGCTCGGTCACGGCGGCCAGCGCGGACAGCAGCGTGATCGGCTCGAACTGCGCCTGGTAGCTGTGCGCGGTGCGGCTGAGGAATTCCACGTCGTCGCCGCGCGTGCCGACGCCGTCGGCGAGGAAGACCAGGTCGAACTTGGCGGCCTCGGCGGCTTGCGCCAGCGCCACGTAGTGCTTGAAGTCGATGCCGGCGTCGGCCTTGGCGTCGGGGTGGCGCCAGGCGGCGATGTGGTGGCCGCCCGGATAGAGGAAAGCGCCCAGGCTGAGGAAGCCGCTGCGTTGAGCCATGATGAGTTGTCCCTTGGTTGGTTGTCCCTTGCGTGTCAGGCGGCCTTGCGCGCGCCTTGCCGGCCCTGCGGGCGCGCCAGCCCGAGATGGTCGCGCAGGGTGGTGCCTTCGTACTCGGTGCGGAAGATGCCGCGGCGCTGCAGGATCGGCACCACGCCGTCGACGAAATCCTGCAGCCCGCCGGGCAGGGCGTCGGGCATCAGGTTGAAGCCGTCGGCGGCGCCGTGGCGGAACCAGTGCTCGATGTCGTCGGCGATCTGCTCGGGCGTGCCGACGATCACGCGGTGCCCGCCGCCGCCGGCCAGTTCGCGCACCAGCTCGCGCACGGTGTAGCCGTGGCGGCGCGCGGTGGCCAGCGTGGCGTTGAAGAAGGTGTGGTTGCCGTTGCCGATGGCGGGCAGCGCGAGGTTGTCGGGCAGGCGCTCGTCGAGCCTGAGGCGCTCCGGCGCGATGCCGAGGATGCCGGCCAGCCGCGCGAGGCTGTAGTCCCACGGGATCAGGTCGACCAGCTCGTCGCGGCGCCGGCGTGCCTGCGCCTCGGTGGCGCCGATGATGGTGGTGAGGCCGGCCAGCACCTGCACCGCGTCCGGCCCGCGCCCGAGCGCCTGCGCGCGCGACTTGAGCTCGCGCCCGTAGGCCAGCGATTCCTCGAACGACTGCGAGGCCGAGAACACCGCCTCGGCATGGCGCGCGGCCAGCTCGCGCCCGTCGGCGGAGCCGCCGGCCTGCACCACCACCGGGTGGCCCTGCGGCGGGCGCGGCAGGTTGAGCGGACCCTGCACGCTGAAGTGCTCGCCGTGATGGGCGACCGGATGCACCTTGCCGGGATCGACGAAGCGCCCGCCGGCCTTGTCGCCGATGAAGGCGTCGTCCTCCCAGCTGTCCCACAGCGCCTTGACCACCGCGGTGAACTCGGCCGCGCGCGCGTAGCGCTGCGCGTGGTCCGGCGCGGCCTCGCGCCCGAAGTTGCGCGCCGACGGCACGTCGGCGGTGGTCACGACGTTCCAGCCGGCGCGCCCGCCGCTCACGTGGTCCAGCGTGGCGAAGCGCCGCGCGATGTTGTAGGGCTCGTTGTAGCTGGTCGAGGCCGTGCCGATCAGGCCGATATGCGTGGTGGCCGCGGCGACGCTGGCCAGCAGCACGGTCGGCTCCAGCGCGGTGATCGGGCGGAAGTGGATCTGGTCGACGATGGCGGCGCTGTCGGCCAGGAACACGGCGTCGAGCTTGGCGGCCTCGGCGATCCGCGCCACGCGCACGTAGTGGCGCACGTCGGCGAAGGCGTAGGGATCGGCCTCGGGCAGCCGCCACGCGGACGGCACGAAGCCAGAGTGCAGCAGGTTGATGTTGAGGTGAAGCTGGCGCGGGCGTGTGGTGGCGCTCATTGGAATGTCCCCGGTTGCGGATGGCCTTCGCCGGGCACCCGGCGGTCCACGGCGCGGGTCTTGTACTCGGGTTGCGTGGAGCGCGGGAGTGCCGCGCAGGGCCTGCGAAGGCTTGACGATAGAACAAGCCGCGCGCGCCACCAACGAAGCAAAGCGCGCTTGCTTATCCGTTTGGCGTGGCGGCGCGCGCGGCCGGCCGGCGGCACATCCGCCGCCTCGATTCCTTGCGCTGGATCAAGCGCGGCGGCTTTGTTCCTTTTGTCACCATCGCCAGACGTTTCCCTCGCTTCGTACAAATACGGCTGACGCCTTTTCCGGGCCGGCGATGGAATCATCGGCGGGCGAATGCGCTTGCGTTGCCGGCAGGCATGGCCGCGCGAATGCGTCGCGACAGAACGATAACTGCATTTTCCCGAGGAAGAATCGATGCGCGAATTTCGACATGCCGTGCTCAGCCTGCTGGCGGTGGCGGTACTGGCCGCCTGCGGCGGCTCCGACGATGGCAATGGCACGCCCGCGGGCATGGCGCCGGCCAGCCCCGATCCTTCGGCTCCCGCCGCGCCGAAGACGGTGGCGGTGGCCGGCGTCCTGGTACAGCCGCAGGACAGCGCCGCGCGCGGCATCATGATCGTGCGCCAGGCGGGCACGGCGCTGCGCAAGCCCGCCAGCGTGGCCTGCCCCGAGGTGCCCGATGGCTACGACCCGCTCGCCGCGCTCGCCGTGCACTTCAGCAGCGCCGACGGCACGGTGGTCGCCACCCTGACCACCGATGCCTGCGGGGCCTTCTCGGGCGACGTGCCCGACACCGCGGTGCAGGCGCATGCCCAGCCCGGCAGCCTGGGCGCGATCAGCCGTCCGCTGTCGTCCTTCATCGTCGGCGCGGGCGCCGGCAAGCCGCCGGTGTCGGCGCTGCCGGCCAACGCCACCTACGTACTCAGCGTGGTCCAGGACCTCGGCGGCGGCAAGGTCGCGCTGACCGTGACCGACGACAAGACCGGCAAGGCCGTATTGGGCCTGGCCGCCGCGGATTTCGGCTTTGCCGTGGCCGGCACGGCGTTGCTGCTGGGCGCGCTGTCCTACGGCGCCAGCGCCGCGCAGAATGCCAGCGTGGCGATGGTGATGGATGCCAGCGGCTCGATGTTCGGCGCGGTCGGCACGACCGGCAAGAGCGCGCTGCGGATCGCCGGCGCGGCCGGCCACGTGCTGCTCGACGGCCTGCGCAGCGGCGCCGACGAGGCCGGCGTGGTGATCTTCGACAGCAAGGTGGAGAAGATCGACGATGCCAACCTGGCGCGCAACTACAACTGGTATCGCGGCGGCGCGGCGGTGGCCGCTTACCGCTTCAGCGCCAGCGGGCTGACGCAGGACATCGCCGCGCTGCGCCCGGTGGTGGACCTGTACAACGACGATTCGCAGATCTACGGCGGCAACGGTCCCGACCCGGTCCACCCGGCCACCGGCGACTGGCAGATCCGCGGCGGCTACCGCTATGGCGGCACCACGGCGTTCTATGCCGCCACGCAGGCCGGCCTCGACCTGCTCGATGCCGGGGTCAACGCGCGCCGCATCGTGGTGGCGATGACGGACGGGCAGAACAATGTCTCGCCGTACTCGCCCGCCAGCGTCATCGGCGCGGCGCAGGCCAAGGGCGTGCCGCTGTACACGGTCGCGTTCGGCAGGCAGGGCGACGTCAACGAGCCCGACATGCAGAAGATGGCGGCCGACACCGGCGGCGAATACAAGCGGGTCGAGGGCACCGACCTGGCCGGCCTGTTCCAGAGCATCCAGACCGGCATCCGCTTCCAGTACCTGGCCAGCCTGGCGACGCCGCCGGTCTCGGGCGACGTCCTGACCATCACGGTCAGGCAGGGCAGCGCGCAGATCAGGCGCGACCTGCAGATCCGCTGAGCGCGGCCGCGGGGCTGGCGGGGCGCCAGCGTTGCGCTCTCGCCGGTCTGCGCGTCTTGGTGACGGCAGGGCGCGCGGCGCTGCCGCCCGCCTTGCGTTCAGCCTTGCAGATGTTCCAGCAGGGCCTGGTCGAACAGCGCGGGCTCCTCCATCTGCGGCGAGTGCGCGCTGCGCTCGAAGTGCCGCACGGTCAGCCGGCGCGCGTCGGCGCGATAGGCGTCCCAGGCCGAGGCCGGCGCGCTCAGGTAGTCGCAGCGCCCGAGCGCGAGCAGGATCGGCGCGCGGACCTCGCGCAGCAGCGCATGCATATCGAGATCGCGGAAGGTCTCGCCCCACAGCCGGTCGATGACCGGCATGTTCACGCGCACGCCGCGCCACAGCGGCGCGGGGTCGTAGCGCGGGTCGAACCAGCTGCGCGCGCGCATCCGGATGCACAGCGCGATGAAGCCCTGGTCCGGCTGCGCGGCGAGGTCCCGGGCGAGCGCCGCCATCTGTTCCGCGTCGATGCGCTTGCGTTCCGGCGCGACGGTTTCCTGCCAGCGCCGCTCCTGCGCCGCCAGGTGCGCCGGCGAGAAATCCGGGCTGGTCGCCACGGCCACCACGTGGCCGACATGCGCGGGGAAACGGCGCGCGTATTCCAGCGCCAGGTAGCCGTTGCCGGAATGGCCGAGGATGTCCACGCGGGCCAGGCCCAGGTGCAGCCGCATCCGTTCGATGTCGCCGACGACCCGTTCGAGCGCGGCGTCCTGCACGGCCAGCGGCCGCTCGATGCCGGCGAAGCCGCGGTGGTCGATGAAGGCCAGCCGGCGCCTGCGCCGCAGCGCCTGCGAGAAGGTGCGCGGATGGTAGATGGCGCTGCCGACGACCAGCAGGGGCGGGCCCTCGCCGTCGCCCTCGAGCCGGTAGCGCAGCGCGAAGCCGTCGGACAGCAGGCGGCCGGTCCGGCCGCCGGATGGCGGGTCGTCGCTCATCGGGTTTTCCTCCGCCCACGTGGATGTGCTGCCGCCATTATCGCCGCGCGTGGCCGGCTCAGCCAGGCAGGGCCCCGCCGCGCGCGGGCGCCCGGCGGGGCGGGCGGCCCGCCGCCGGCGCGTGGTGCGACGCATGGTCGTGGCCGTGCCATTCGACGAAGCACAGCCCGTGTCCGAACGGATCGCACAGCATGGCGCAGCGGCCCTCGGGCAGGTCCTGCGGCCAGTCTTCCAGTTCGGCGCCCGCTGCCAGCGCGCGCTCGATGGCGGCTTCCAGGTCGGCCACGACGAAGTCGAGCCGCGCGGGCGTCCGGCGCGGGCGCCGCATGCCGGGCATGGCGGCGCGGCCCGCGCGCAGGTAGATCGGCGCGCCGCCGCCGCGCATTTCCGCCACCGCGCCGCCGGACAGGGTGCGCGCCAGGCTCAGTCCCAGTCCGCGTCGATAGAAGCCGATGCCGCGCGCGAGGTCGTCGACATCGAGTTGGATCAGCAATTGCATCGCAGTCTCCTGCCCGCGTCGCGGGCGTGATCGGGCCGCGATTGTGCGCCGGCACTCCTGACATTAACTGTCAGGAGTGTTGCGGGCCGGCGCGCTTGCCGGGGCATGGCGCGGGCCGGCGGCGCCGGGGAAGTTTTGCTGCAGACCTTGACGCGGAACCTTCATAATGTCGGCTAACCATCGACCAGGAGAGGGAAGTTGCGCTTCGAGCACCTTGTGGAGATCAACGATCCACGCAATATCCAGTTGGACACGCTGACGCCGGAACAGCTCTGGCAAGGGCTGGTGCTGCGCTCGGCGGAGCCCGAGCTGTTCGTCCTGGGCCTGGACCGTGCCGAGATCGTGGCGCGGGGTGACGACTTCGTGGTGCGGGTGCTGCATTTCGGCAAGGCCACGATCCGCGACCGCGTGGTGTTCGTGCCGCGCCGCGAGGTGCGCTACGAAACCGCCGCCACCGCCGAGCATGCCGGCGGCACGCTGACGATGGCGATCGAGACGCCGGGCCCGGGCGCGCTGCTGCTGCGCTTCGTCTACGAGACCACCATGCCGGCCATCGACGAACGCGGCGACGACCGCTACGCCGAGATCGTCAAGTCGGCCTATCACGAGGCCGATATCGACACCGTGCGCAAGATCCGCGAACTGGCCGCCAGCGGGCGCCTGGGGTGAGCGCGCAGCCTTCGCCGCCCGCCCCCGGCGGGCCGACGGACGGCGCGCAGGCCAACGACGCCACGGACACGGCGCCGGGCAGGGCGGGCGGCGGCCCCACGCGGGCATCGCTGCGCGCGCGCTACGGCGAGCAGTTGCGCTGGCTGGTGCTGCTGACGCTGATGCTCGGCACGGTGTCGTCGATCGTCTCCTCCACCATCGTCAACGTGGCCGTGCCGGCGCTGAGCCGGCATTTCGCGCTGGGCCAGGAGCGCGCGCAATGGGTGGCGGCCAGCTTCATGATCGCCATGACGCTGTCGATGCTGCTCACGCCGTGGCTGCTCA
The DNA here is from genome assembly GCF_000395345.1 of Cupriavidus sp. WS. Taxonomy (NCBI): domain Bacteria; kingdom Pseudomonadati; phylum Pseudomonadota; class Betaproteobacteria; order Burkholderiales; family Burkholderiaceae; genus Cupriavidus; species Cupriavidus sp. WS. The sequence goes on from NZ_AQPL01000132.1 coordinate 8,678, forward strand.
ACCGCTACGGCCTGCGCCGCACCTTCGTGGGCAGCCTGCTGCTGCTGGGCGCGGGCGGGCTGGTGGGCGGCTTCTCGCCGACCTACGCGGTGATGATCGCCATGCGCGTGGCCGAGGGCATCGCCGCGGGCATCCTGCAGCCGCTGCCCAACATCCTGATCCTGCGCGTGTTCGCCGAGCGCGAGCAGGGCAAGGCGATCGGCCTGTTCGGCTTCGGCGTGGTGCTGGCGCCAGCGGTGGGCCCGAGCGTGGGCGGCTTCCTGGTGGAGGCGTTCGGCTGGCGCTCGATCTTCTTCGTGGTGGTGCCGCTGACGCTGATCGGCCTCTGGATGGCGCGCCGCTTCATGGCGGTGGATTCGGCCATGATGGGCGAGCGCAAGCCGCTCGACTGGCGCGGCCTGGGCCTGGCCGGCATCGCCACCGTGAGCCTGCTCAACGGCGTGGTGCAGATGCGCGAGAGCCTGCCGGCCGGGCTGGCGCTGGCGGGCTTCGGCGTGCTGATGCTGGTGCTGTTCGTGCTGTGGCAGCTGCGCGCGGCGCATCCGCTGATGAACATGCGCCTGTACAGCTACCGCCAGTTCGCCGCCGGCGCGGTGGTGGCCTTCATCTACGGCGCGGGCCTGTTCGGCTCGACCTACCTGCTGCCGGTCTACATGCAGATGGCGCTGGCCTACACGCCGTCGCGCGCGGGGCTGGTGCTGCTGCCGGCCGGGCTGGCGCTGGCCTTCACCATCGCCGCGGCGGGGCGGCTGACCAACCGCATCGCGCCGCACCGGCAGGTCTCGTTCGGGCTGGCGCTGCTGGCGGCGTCCTTCCTGCTGATGGCGCTGGGTTCGCAGGCCACGCCGTACCTGCTGCTGGTGGCGTGGGCCATCGTGGGGCGCATCGGGCTGGGCTGCATCCTGCCGTCGCTGACGCTGGGCGCGATGCGCGGGGTGGACTATTCGCTGATCGCGCAGGGCTCGAGCTGCATCAATTTCCTGCGCCAGCTCGGCGGCGCCATCGGCGTGAGCCTGGCCGGCGTGGGCCTGCAGTGGCGGCTCGCGGCGCAGGGCGCGGTGCTGGGGCCGGAGGGCGACGCCGCGGCGCGCATCCGCGCGTTCGACGAGACCTTCCTCGCGGTCGGGCTGGTGATCGCCACCGCCATCCTGGCGGCGTGGCGCATCCGGCCGCGGCCGCTGCCGGCCTAGCGGGCCGGCATGAACGCATGGCGGGCCGGGGCGTGCTCCGGCGGCGAGGTTCAGGCGGCCGTGCCGCTGCGCAGTTCCTCGACCAGCGCGACGTACTTTTCCATCGCCTCGTCCTTGCTGGTGCCCTTGATGGCTTCCCAGGCCTCGAACTTGTAGCGGCCGACGAAATCGGTCATGCCGGGCTTGTCGCCGTGGACATCGCCGTCGCTGCCTTGCTTGAACAGCGCGTAGAGGCGCAGCAGGGTCATGTTGCTGGGGCGCTCGGTCAGTTGCTTGACGTCGAGCTGGGCTTGGGCGAAGCGGGCCTGCAGGTCGCTCATGGGGTCTCCTGGGTGCGTTGGGGGAATGGCGGGGCGCGAGGCGGGGCCGGGCGCGGACAGCGCGATGATAGCGCCCGCCGCCGCGCGTTTGGGCGCAAAGAAACCGAGGAAGGCCTCGGTCCGGCCCGCCGCGCCGGCGGCACGCGGCAGCCGCGCGCGCGCAAGTTCAGCTTTTGAGGTGGCAACGGATACAATCTCGCCATGTCCTGGATTCTTGCTGTCGAAACCTCCACCGAGTGGTGCTCCGTCGCGCTCGGGCGCCTTGCCCGAGGCGGTGCCCTGGAGTGCCTGGTGCGTCATGAACACACCGGCCCGCGCTCGTCCGCGCGCGTGCTGCCGGCCGCCGGCGAGCTGCTAGCCGAGGCCGGCATCGCGCTGGCCGACTGCGCCGCCATCGCCTTCGGCGCCGGGCCCGGCTCCTTCACCGGCCTGCGCACCGCCTGCGGCGTGGCCCAGGGCCTGGCCTTCGGCGCGGGCCTGCCGGTGGTTCCCGTCAATTCGCTGATGGCCTGCGCCGAGCGCGTGCGCCTGGGTGAAGTGGGTGAGGCGAGTGAGGCGGGCGCGCCCGCGTTGCCGCCCGGCGTGCCGGTGCTGGTGGCGCTGGATGCCCGCATGGACGAAGCCTATGCCGGCGCCTTCGCCTGGGACGAGGCCGCGCAGCAATGGCAGCCCGTCACCGCCATGCAGGTGTGCCCGCCCGAGGCGGTGACCTTGCCGCCCGCGCCGTTCTGGCTGGCCGGCAACGCCGCCGCCGTGTTCGGCGAGCGCCTGGCCGCCGCCGCGCTGGCGCAGCACAGCGTGCCCGGCGCGCTGCCCGCCGCGCCCGCGCTGGTGTCGATCGCGCTGCGCGCGCTGGCGCGCAACGAGACCGTCGCGCCGGAGGACGCCATGCCGATCTACCTGCGCGACAAGGTCGCCCAGACCATTGCCGAGCGCCAGGCCATCGCCGCGCAGCGCGCCGCGCTGGCCGCCACCGGAGAACGGCCATGAGCGCGCGCCGCAGCATGCCGCTTGCCGCCGAGGCCGGCGCGCCGCCGGCGCCGCCGTCCGCCGGCTGGCCGGAAGTGCCGGTCATGCCGGTGCTGGGGGCGGGCTGGGCGATCGGGCGCATGAGCGCGCTCGACGTCGAGGCCGTGGCCGGCATCGAGGCGCGCGCCTACAGCCATCCGTGGACGCGCGGCAATTTCGAGAATTCGGTCAAGGCCGGCCACCTCGGCATGACGCTGCGCGACCCGGCCGGCGCGCTGGCCGCCTACGCCGTGCTGATGCCGGTGGTGGACGAGATGCACCTGCTCAACATCACCGTGGACCCGGCGCGCCAGCGCACCGGCCTGGGCCGGCTGATGCTGGCCGCCGCGCTGGCCACCGCGCACGCGCATCACCTGCACACCATGCTGCTGGAAGTGCGGCCGTCCAACACCGGCGCGATCGAACTCTACCGCCAGGCGGGCTTCGCCGAGATCGGCCGGCGCAAGGGCTATTACCCGGCGGCCGGCCAGACCCGCGAGGACGCCCTGGTGCTGCGCCGCGCGTGGCCGCCCGCGGAGGGTCAGGCATGAACCGGCGCGCGCGTTTTCTCGAAGTGCTGGGCGTGAGCGAGGAGTGGGTGCCGCGCCACGCGCCGGCATTGCCGCAGGACGGGGTGGCGGAGCCGGATGTCGCCGCGGATGTCGCCGCAAATCTCGCCGCCGAGCCGGTTGCCGCCGCCGTTGCCGCGCCGCCCGAAGCGCCGGCTGTCGCCGCCGGGGATGCGGCAATGGCGCCGCCGTCCGTGCGCGACCGGGCCGGGCCGGAAGCCGCGCCGCGGCCGCCGGCGGAGATTCGCCCGGAAATTCGCCCGGAAATTCGTCCGGAGGCGCGGACAGAACCGCGAACGGAAGCGCCGCCCGCGCTCGCGCTCGCGCTCGCCCCCGCCCCCGCCCCCGCGCAGCCCGCCATGCCGGCGTCCGCCGGCTCGCGCGAGGCGGTCATCGCCGGCCTCGACTGGGCCGGGCTGGAGGCGCGCGTCTCGGGCTGCACCGACTGCGGCCTGTGCGACCGCCGCACCCAGACCGTGTTCGGCGTCGGCGACCGCCAGGCCGAGTGGATGCTGGTGGGCGAGGCGCCGGGCGAGAACGAGGACAAGCAGGGCGAGCCCTTCGTCGGCGTGGCCGGCAAGCTGCTCGACAACATGCTGGCCGCGGTCGGCCTGGCGCGCGGGCGCAATGTCTTCATCGCCAACGTGCTGAAATGCCGTCCGCCCGGCAACCGCAACCCGGAGCCGGACGAGGTCGCGCAGTGCGAGCCCTACCTGCGCCGCCAGATCGCGCTGGTGCAGCCCAGGCTGATCGTGGTGCTGGGCCGCTTCGCCGCGCAGTCGCTGCTGCGCACCACCACGCCGATCGGCAAGCTGCGCGGCAGCGTGCACAGCTACGAGGGCATCCCGGTGGTGGTGACCTATCACCCGGCCTACCTGCTGCGCACGCTGTCGGACAAGGCGCGCGCGTGGGAGGACCTTTGCCTGGCCCGCGAGGTGCATGCCCGTGCGGGAGCCAAGGCCTGACTCCGCCCTGGGCCCCGGCGGCGCCATCGAGGTGGCGCCGCTGTGGCGTCATGCCGCTTCGCAGCGCCTGCGCGAACTGGCCTGGTGCTCGCTGTCGCCGCCCCTGCTGGCGTTCCTGCCGGCGGTAGCGGCTGCGGGAGGGGTCGTAGAAGAGGCCGCAGAAAGGGCGACAGAAAGGGCGGGCGGCGCGGTTCCCGCCGGCATGTCCGCCAGTCCTGGCGGCGTTACCCATCCCGCCATCGACGGTGCCCTCAACGGCACCACCAACGGCATCGCCCCGGGGCTGGCGCGCTGGCCCGACGGCGCGCTGGCGGGCTGGCAGCGCTGGCTGCTGTCGGCCGATCCCGGCGCGCTGCCGCCCACCATCGCCGAACTGGCGGCGGGCCGCGAGCATCCGCGCCCGCACGGCGCCGCGCACGCGCCCAGCCTGCGGCTGGGGCGCCACGCCGAGCGCCTGCTCCAGTTCACGCTGGAACATACTCCCGGGCTGGAACTGCTGGCGGCCAATCTGCCGGTGCGGCGCGCCGGCGCGCATGGCGTCCAGACGCTGGGCGAGCTCGACTTCGTCTGGCGCGACGCCGGCAGCGGCGCCATCGTGCACTGGGAGATGGCGGCCAAGTTCTACCTGCTGGTCGATCCCGTCCCCGAGGCGCAGCGCGGCGATGCCGCGCCGCCCCGGCTGCATCATTTCGTCGGCCCCAACCTGGTGGACCGCCTGGGCGACAAGCTCGGCCATCTCGTGCACCGCCAGCTGGCGCTGTCGCACATGCCCGAGGCGTTCGCGCTGCTGGGCCGCAAGGTGGACCGCAGCGAGGTCTACCTGCTCGGCTGGCTGTTCTACCGCAATGGCCGCGTCCCGGCCGGCGTGCGCGACCTCGGCATCGCGCCGGACCATCTGCACGGCTGGTGGGACACGCTGCCGGAGTGGGCGGACTGGGCCGCCACGCGCGCGGGTTCGCGCTGGTTCCGCCTGCCGCGCTCGGCGTGGATGGCGCCGGCCCTGGTGCCGTGGGCGCAGACCGAGCCGCTGGCCACCGTGCGCGACGCGCTGGCGCTGCGCTTCGCGGAAACCCGGCACGACAAGAGCTGGCGGCGCGAGGCGCCCGTCATGCTGTGCGAGCTGGAGCCCGCCGGGCCGCTCGCGCCCGGTCTCTGGCGCGAGCGCACGCGCGGCTTCGTGGTGCCGCCCGGCTGGGAAGAGCGGGCGCGGCAGCGCGTGGCCCGGGCGGCCGAATAACACTGCCGCGCGCCGCCGCGCGCTGCCCGAAGCCCGGGCATATTCTCCTCCGATAATCTCCGTTGCCGCGAATGGCGGGCGGGCCATCGCGCGCGCTTTTTTCGGCATTCCCGCACCGCTTCATTTTCCCGTTTTCCATCGCCGCCGGTATTGAAAATACGTCCGTCCGTGAATGGTGGAAATGGCATTTCCAGCTGGTCCTAGTCCGTGCAGATCCGGAGGCGAATTTGTCCGATGCTCCGGGTCGGACGGCGCCTTTCGCGGGTTTTTGCACCGCCGTTCGCGTGTTTCGCCAGTTTGTTGACCAAAAATTGCTGAAATGTGTCTTCTTTGTTTCTAAGTTACCGTGAATGTGCGGATTCGTGAATATGGATTGCCGTCATTAAAGTGATCTTAGTGACTCTTTTTGTGCCGAAAAATTGGCGATTAGTACAAGTCCTATAAATCCGTTACCAATCTTGGTACTGGTCAAATTAACAGCCAAGGACCGGAAAATTAGAATTCAGTCACTGGCCCGGGAAACAGGTCAGGCACCGGAGAAAATGAAGATTTCGCATTTACGGTGCATTTTCACCAACCTCAACCAACTGGAAAACGCCATGACCAAGAACATTATCCGCACCCTGCTCGCCACCGCAGCCCTGGCCGCTGTCGCCACCGGCGCGCAAGCCTCCGACGGCACCATCAACTTCGAAGGCGAAGTGATTGCCCAGACCTGCAAGATCAGCGTCAACGGCACGGAAACGCCGGCGGCCGCCACCGTGGTGCTGCCCTCCGTCGCCGCCGCCACGCTGAGCTCCACCGACGCCCTGTCCGGCCTGACGCGCTTCGTGGTCGGCCTGAAGGAATGCAGCGGTCCCGCCACCACGGCATCGGCGTTCTTCGAAGCCGGCCCCGGCGTAGACCTCGACCGCGGCACGCTGGCGAACCTCACCACCGGCGAAGACGCTGCCAAGAACGTCGAACTGGCTCTCCTGGATCCCACCAGCGGCCAGCCGATCAAGGTCGGCTCCAACCAGGACAGCTCCACCAAGCACGAACTGTCCGCCGGCGCGGCCGAGCTGCCGTACATCGTCGCCTACCGCGCGATGAGCGACGAAGTCCAGCCGGGCGCCGTGACCGGCCAGGTGACCTACTCGATCGACTACAAGTAATCGCCCGCCGCCATGCCGGCAGCCTGCCCGTAAGGGCTGCCGGAAGGCGAGTCACCAGCAAGAAGGGGAAGCAACGGAAGGGACCGGCCGGGATCGACAGAAACCGGCCGGGATCCACCGGATACGGGAAACCAACAAGGCAACCAGGGGAACCATCATGGGACAACGAACACGCAAGCTGGCCGCCGCGGCACTCGCCGCCGCCATGCTGGGCTCGGCGGCAAGCGCATGGGCCGGCGTGGTCATTTCCGGCACGCGCGTCATCTATCCGGCGCAGGCCAAGCAGGTCACGGTCAAAGTGACCAACGACGGCAAGGTGCCGGCGCTGCTGCAAAGCTGGGTCGACGATGGCAATGCCCGTGCCGACGCCAACACCGCCAGCATGCCGTTCACGCTGCTGCCGCCGATCGCGCGCATCGACCCCGGCAAGGGACAGTCGCTGCGCCTGGTCTATACGCAGGAGCCGTTGCCGCAGGACCGCGAATCGGTCTACTGGCTCAATGTGCTCGAAGTCCCGCCCAAGCTCCAGAGCGATGCACCCGCCAACGTGCTGCAGATGGCGTTCCGCTCGCGCCTCAAGATTTTCTTCCGCCCCAGCGGCCTGCCCGGCGACGCCAACAGCGCGCCCGCCAGGCTGACCTGGGCCATCCAGCCGGCCGCCGGCGGTGCCGGCGGCTATGTGGCCAAGGCGATCAATCCCACGCCTTACCACGTCAGCATCGCCAGCGCGGCGGTCGAGACCGGCGGCAAGCGCTATCAGGCCAAGGCCGAGATGGTGCCGCCGCTCGGCAGTATCGAGCTGCCGGTCGAAGGCCTGTCCCGGCCGGCCGGCGATGCACAGGTGGTCTTCACCACCGTCAACGACTACGGCGCCGTCATCGACAACAAGGCTGGCGCCGTCGCCAGGTAGGCGCGCGCGGCCCCAGCGCCGCGCCCTCCGCACCTTCTTCCAGTCACCCGGGTTCTCGCGGCAGGCCGCATGTTCGCCGCCGTGGGGGCCACATTGCCCAACGGCCTGCAAAACCATGCGCCCCGACATCTCGAACCGCACCAGGAACACCCTCTCCACGCAACGCACGCCGCTGTGCCTGGCGTTGCTGGTCCTGTTCGGCATGGGCGGCGCATGGGCGGCGCCCATGCCCGCGAACGCCGCGGCAGCCGCGCCGATGACGGTGGCCAGCGTCGAGTTCAACGACGACTTCCTCGTGCGGCAGGGCGGGCACAAGGCCGACCTGTCGCGCTATCAGCATGGCAACCCGGTGCTGCCCGGCGAATACCGCGCGGAACTTACCGTGAACGGTCAGCTGCTGGGCTATACCGACGTGCAGGTCAAGGCCGGCGGCGAGCCGGGCGGCGCCAGGGTCTGCGTCACGCTGGCGCAGCTCGACCAGTTCGGCGTGGACATGTCCAAGGTCGACGCCGGCGTGGTCGCGGCGCTGGCGGCGCCGGGCGCGTGCCTGACACTGCCTGAGATCGTGCCGCACGCCACCGCCACGCTGGACCCGGGCCAGTTGCGCCTCGAGGTCAGCATTCCGCAGGACATGGCGCGGCGCACGCCGCGCGGCTACGTGAACCCGGCGCTGTGGGACAGCGGCGTGACCGCTGGTTTCCTCGGCTACGGCCTCAACGTCTACCGCAGCGAGTCGGGCGGCCACGCCGCCACGTCCGGCTTCCTCTCGCTCAACGCCGGCTTCAACCTCGGCGAATGGTATTTCCGCCATAACGGCTCGCTCAGCACGCAGGCCGGCGCCGGCAGCAAGTACCAGAACGTCAACACCTACGTGCAGAAGGACCTGACCGCGCTCCAGAGCCGGCTCGTGCTGGGCGGCGCGAACACCTCGGGCGAGCTGTTCGACACGCTGCCGTTCCTCGGCGCGCAGGTCGCCAGCGACGACCGCATGCTGCCCGACTCGCAGCGCGGCTACGCGCCGGTGGTGCGTGGCGTGGCCGACACCAACGCGCGCGTGACGATCCGCCAGAACGGCGTGGTGATCTACGACACGCCGGTCGCGCCCGGCCCGTTCGCCATCGACGACCTCTACCCGAGCGGCTACGGCGGCGACCTGCAAGTCACCGTGACCGAGGCCGACGGGCGCGAGCGCACCTTCACCGTGCCCTACGCCGCCGTGCCGATGCTGCTGCGCCCCGGCATGACGCGCTTCAGCGTCACCGCCGGCGTGCTCAACGACACCACGCTGTCGGCGCGGCCCAAGCTGCTGCAGGCCACCGTGCAGCGCGGGCTGACCAACAGCCTGACCGGCTACGCCGGCGTGCAGGCGAGCAACCGCTACGCGGCGGTGCTGGCCGGCGCCGCGTTCGACACCGGCTTCGGCGCGGTGTCGATGGACGTCACCGGCGCCTACGCCAGGATCGGCGGGCAGACCTTCGCCGGCACCAGCACGCGGCTGGCCTACAGCAAGCTGTTCCAGCAGACCGGCAGCAACCTGTCGGTGGCCACCTATCGCTTCTCGTCGGACCGCTATGTCGATTTCGCCGGCGCCGCGCGCATGGAGGAGGCGGCCCGCAGCGGCCAGGACATCAGCGCCATGCACCGCCCCAAGAGCCGCGCCACGGTGAGCCTGAGCCAGCCGCTGCCGCGCGGCTGGGGCCAGGTCTTCGCCAGCGCGCTGGCGCAGGACTACTGGAACGGCAAGCCGCACGACGTGCAGTACCAGCTTGGCTACAGCAACCGCATCGGCCCGGTGAACTATTCGGTCACCGCCACGCGCGTGCGCGGCGCCAACGGCACCGTCGACAACCAGTTCATGCTCAACCTGACGCTGCCGCTCGGCCGCGCAAGCCGCGCGCCGCAGCTCGCGTTCAGCCTCGGCCACGAAACCGGCGGCGGCACCAGCGCGCAGACCACGGTCAGCGGCGTGGCGGGCGCGGACAACCAGTTCAGCTACGGCGTGACGGCCGCGCGCAGCGCCGCGGGCCAGGTCTCGGGCGCGCTCAACGGCCAGTACCGCACGCCCTACACCTCGATCCAGGCCGCCTACGGCCAGGGCTCGGGCTACCGCAATGCGTCGGTCGGCCTGAGCGGCTCGGTGGTGGCGCATCCGGGCGGCGTGAGTTTCTCGCCGTACACGGGCGACACCTTCGCCGTGGTGGAAGCCCCGGCCGCGGCCGGCGCCAGGATCGACAGCTATCCGGGCCTGGTGCTCGACGGGCGCGGCTACGGCGTGGTGCCCTACCTGATGCCGTACCGGCAGAACCAGGTATCGCTCGATCCGGCCAACATCCCCGACGACATCGAGCTCAAGGTCACCAGCCAGCAGGTGGCGCCGCGCGCGGGCGCGGTGGTGATGCTGCGCTATGCCACCGAGTCGGGCCAGGCCGCGCTGATCGACGCCGCGCTGGCGGATGGCACGCCGGTGCCGTTCGGCGCCGAAGTCACCGACGGCGACGGCAACAACGCCGGGCTGGTCGGGCAGGGCGGGCGCATCTACGTGCGCCTCAAGGAAGGCGGCGGCGCGCTCACCGCGCGCTGGGGCGACGGCGCCGGTCAGCAGTGCGAGATCGAGCCCGCCGCGGATGCGCAGGGCAGCAGCCCGCTGCTGCGCCTCAAGCGCGTCTGCACGGTCGGCTGAACGGACAACGGCGGCGGCGATGGGGCCGCGCCATACAGGAAGGAACAAGAACATGAAGCCATATCTCCGCAATCTCGTTGGGCTGCTGATCGGCCTGGGCGCGGTTGGCGCCGCCAACGCGGCGTCCGACTGCTATGTGGCGGACGGTTCGCCCAACCCGCCGATCCTGAGCGTGCCGCTGGCCGCCGGCGCGTTGACCATCGGCCGCGACGTGCCCGACGGCACTGTCATCTACAGCCAGACCGTGTCGGCGCAGGCGGTGGGCATCGACTGCAAGAACTACGCGGTCAGAACGGTCAGGAATGCCCTCGATCTGACTACCAGCCAGCCAGCCGCCGCCTGGAACCAGGGGCCATTCGCCGGGAAGGTGTACGAAACGGGACTGCCTGGCATCGGCGTGGCCATTCGCGACGTCCGTGCCGGTCAGTTCTATCCGGGCCTGGACGAGATCAACTGCCTGGGCTATTGCGTCTACCAGGTCGGGCCGCCATACGTCGAGGTCTCGCTGATCAAGATCGGCAAGGTTTCCGCCAGCGGCCCGGTCGCCGGGGCATCGCTGCCGCGCGTGAGTTCGAAGTGGCGCAAGGGCCCCGGCTTCGATTACCTCGCGGCATTCGAGATCGCCTTCACCGGCAGCCTGAGCATCGTGTCGCAGACCTGCACCACGCCCGACGTCAGCGTTCCCATGGGTGTCCACAATCCCGGCGACTTCTCCGGCGTCGGCAGCGGCACGCGGTGGGAAGCATTCGACATCCGGTTGCTGAACTGCCCGGCGTTTCATGGCGCCACGGCGAGCGTGTCCTACGACAACGGCGTGATGGGCGACGTGAGCGGCACCGGCAACCAGCTCGGTTTCCTGCTGACGCCGGCCACCGAGGTGGTGGACGCGGCCAAGGGGATCGTCGCGCTGAGCGCGGGCAGCGAGGCCAAGCCCGCGGCGGGCGGCGTCGGGCTGCAGATCGCCTCGTCCGATGGCGCGCCGGTGGCGTACCACAGCGTGATGCCGAGCGGCATCGTGCCCGCCGCGGTGGACGGCGGCAGCTACACCATTGCGCTGCAGGCGCGTTACGTGCAGACCGGCGAAGCCATCACGCCGGGGCAGGCCAACACCTCGGTGATGTTCACGATCGACTACCGGTAGGAAGAAGGAGAGAGGCGCGCGGCGGGGTCAGTGGTGCTTGTCCTCGCCGATCATCGCCAGCGAGTCGAAGTTGCGCACGTTGTAGCGGTGCTGGCGCATCACCAGGGTCATGGTGACGCAGACGAAGATGCCGAACGCCACGATGACGATGCCGATGGGCACGTTGAGCTTGATCAGCAGCGCGTACAGGCACAGCATCAGCAGCACCGAGACGTTCTCGTTGAAGTTCTGCACCGCGATCGAGTGGCCGGCGGACAGCAGCACGTGGCCGCGGTGCTGCAGCAGGGCGTTCATCGGCACCACGAAGTAGCCCGACATGCCGCCCACCACCATCAGGAACAGGTAGGCGATGGCCATGTACAGCGGCATGTGCATGCCGAGGACGTCGAACGAGACATCGGGCAGGCTGTTCTTGGTGTAGAAGGCCATCAGCATCACCACCACGCCCATCGCCACGCCGAACGGCAGCACCGACAGCGATTTGCGCAGCGGAATGCGCATCGCGGCCAGGATCGCGCCGACCGCCACGCCCACCGCCACCACCGCCTGCAGCAGCGCGCCCTGCGATAAATTCAGCTCCAGCGACTTCTCGGCCCATTTCAGCACGATGAACTGCAGCGTGGCGCCCGCGCCCCAGAACAGCGTGGTCACGGCCAGCGAGATCTGGCCCAGCTTGTCGCGCCACAAGGCGGTGAAGCAGTCGGCGAACTCGGCGATCAGCTTGATCGGATTCTTTTCCTGCTGCGGATAGCGCGCGCCGGTCTCGGGGATGAACAGGTTGAAGATGGCGGCGACCACGTAGAACAGCATGATGACCACCATCGCCGCCTCGGCCGGGGTGTGGATGCCGGTGTCCACGAAGGGCATGTCGAAGCCGAGCAGCACCTTGGAGATGTGCACCGAGATCAGCGCGCCGCCCACCACCGTGCCGAGGATGATCGAGCCGACCGTGAGGCCCTCGATCCATCCGTTGGCCGCCACCAGCCGCTCCGGCGGCAGCAGCTCGGTGAGAATGCCGTACTTGGCGGGCGAGTAGGCGGCCGCGCCGAAGCCCACGATGCCGTAGGCGAGCAGCGGGTGCAGCCCGAACATCATGATGGCGCAGCCGGCGATCTTGATGGTGTTGGTGATGAACATCACCTTGCCTTTCGGCATGGAGTCGGCGAAGGCACCCACGAAGGCGGCCAGCACCACGTAGGACAGCACGAAGAACAGCTTGAGCAGCGGCGTCATCCACTGCGGGGAATGCAGCTCGGTAAGAAGGGCGATGGCGGCGATCAGCAGCGCGTTGTCGGCCAGCGAGGAGAAGAACTGCGCCGCCATGATGGTATAAAAACCCTTCTTCATACTGTGGACTCTGTCTCCATCGCAATTGCTGTGCAAGTCGGTCACGGTCGCGGTCACGACCGCGTTGCCGGCGGCGCCGGAGGCCGTCGGGGAACCTGGGCTGGCGCCGTTGTCAAAGTGATGCCCGGACCAGCTCTGGGAGTGCTTTGCAGCTTGCCTCACCGTGTTTGACATATTGCATCACTTTTGAAACATGGTCGGAACGTCCGGCTTTATAACACGAAAATAAGGCGATTCCGAGCATCTCCGGGCCGCCGGTTGGACAGCGCAAGCGCGCTGCGATTCCCTAAATGTTGAGTCGGATGTGTTCAAATAACGTCTGTGCGACGTGCAGCGCGTACCGGGTCTTCCCCTATGTGGTGCATCCGCGGGCCGCGGGCGACCCCTGCCGGCCGGCCTCGGTCCGGCCCCGACCCCTCCCGCGCCGTCGCGCATCAGCCTCCTGGAAGCCACAGCGATCCCATGCCTAGACCCATTCACGCCGTCATCCACCAACCGGCCCTGGCCAACAACCTGGAAGTCGTGCGCCGCTGCGCACCCGAAGCGCGCGTCTGGGCCGTGGTCAAGGCCAACGCCTACGGCCACGGCATCCGCCGCGCCTTTGCCGGCCTGCGCGCCGCCGACGGCTTCGGCCTGCTCGACCTGAACGAAGCCGTGCTGCTGCGCGAGCTCGGCTGGCAGGGCCCGATCCTGCTGCTGGAAGGTTTCTTCCAGCCCCAGGACGTGCCGCTGCTGGAGCAATACCGCCTCACCACTGCGGTGCATTGCGAAGAACAGCTGCGCATGCTGGAAGCCGGCCGCCCCAAGGGGCCGCTGGCGATCCAGCTCAAGCTCAATACCGGCATGAACCGCCTGGGCTTCCGCCCGGACCAGTACCGCGCCGCCTGGGAGCGCGCGCGCGCCCTGCCGTGCGTGGGCAGCATCGTGCATATGACGCATTTCTCCGATGCCGACAGCCCGCGCGGCATCGCGCACCAGCTCGCGGTGTTCGACGCCGCCACGGCCAACCTGCCGGGCGAGGCCAGCCTGTCCAACTCCGCCGCCACGCTGTGGCATCCCCAGGCGCACCGCGCCTGGGTGCGGCCGGGCATCGTGCTGTACGGCGCCTCGCCCTCCGGGGTGGCGGCCGACGTGAGCAGCTTCGGCCTGCAGCCGGCCATGTCGCTGCACAGCGAGCTGATCTCCGTCCAGGACCTCCAGCCCGGCGATACCGTCGGCTATGGCTCGCTGTTCACGGCGGACCGCGCCATGCGCATCGGCGTGGTGGCCTGCGGTTATGCCGACGGCTACCCGCGCCATGCCGCCGGCTGGGGCGACAACCCGGCGCCGGTGCTGGTCGACGGCGTGCGCACGAACCTGGTGGGCCGGGTCTCGATGGACATGATCTGCGTCGACCTCACGCCTTGCCCCAAGGCCCGCGTGGGCAGCGCCGTGACCCTGTGGGGCCAGGGCCTGCCGATCGACGACGTGGCCGCGGCCAGCGGCACCGTGGGTTACGAGCTGATGTGCGCGCTGGCGCCGCGCGTGCCGGTCACGGTGGCGACGCTGACGGCGCCGGAGCAGGCCGCGCTGGCCTGACGCCGGGGCCGCGGGCGGGCCGGCGCCGGCCCGTGGCCTGCCTGGCCCGGCGGCGGCGCGCCGTCCGTGCGCCGTTTCGCCTCCGCCCGCCTGTTTCGGCGGTTTTTCGCCGCGTCTTGTTGCCGCCGCCGCCGCTCCGGTGGTTTTCCACCGCTTTCATCGTCTCCACCGTTTTCCCCGAGGATCCCAGTTGGCCAAGCCAAAGAACGTCTATACCTGCACCGAATGCGGCGGCACCTCGCCGCGCTGGCAGGGCCAGTGCCCGCAATGCCAGCAATGGAACACGCTGGTCGAGACCGTGGCGGAAACCGCGTCGGCCAAGCGCTTCGCGCCGCTGGCCGCCTCGGCCCGCGTGCAGCGCCTGTCCGAGATCGACGCGGCCGACGTGCCGCGCTTTTCCAGCGGCATCGAGGAATTCGACCGCGTGCTGGGCGGCGGGCTGGTGGCCGGCGGGGTGGTGCTGATCGGCGGCGATCCCGGCATCGGCAAGTCCACGCTGCTGTTGCAGGCGCTGGCCAACCTCGCCGCCGAGCGCCCCGTGCTGTACGTCAGCGGCGAGGAGTCCGGCGCGCAGATCGCGCTGCGCGCCCAGCGCCTCGGCGTGGACAGCCCGCAGCTCGCCTTGCTGGCGGAGATCCAGCTGGAGAAGATCCAGGCCACGCTGGAGGCGGAAAAGCCCGAGGTGGCGGTGATCGACTCGATCCAGACGCTGTATTCCGAGGCGCTCACCTCGGCGCCCGGCTCGGTGGCCCAGGTGCGCGAATGCGCGGCGCAGCTCACGCGCATCGCCAAGGGCAGCGGCACCACCATCATCCTGGTCGGCCACGTGACCAAGGAAGGCGCGCTGGCCGGCCCGCGCGTGCTCGAGCACATCGTCGACACCGTGCTGTACTTCGAGGGCGACACCCATTCCTCGCACCGCCTGGTGCGCGCGTTCAAGAACCGCTTCGGCGCGGTCAACGAACTGGGCGTGTTCGCCATGACCGAGCGCGGCCTGCGCGGCATCAGCAACCCGTCGGCGCTGTTCCTGTCGCAGCACGAGCAGCAGGTGGCCGGCTCCTGCGTGCTGGTCACGCAGGAAGGCACGCGGCCGCTGCTGGTGGAGGTGCAGGCGCTGGTCGACGCCGCGCAGGTGCCCAACCCGCGCCGGCTGGCCGTGGGGCTGGAGCAGAACCGGCTGGCCATGCTGCTGGCGGTGTTGCACCGCCATGCCGGCATCGCCTGCTTCGACCAGGACGTGTTCCTCAACGCCGTGGGCGGCGTCAAGATCGCCGAGCCGGCGGCCGACCTCGCGGTGCTGCTGGCGATCCATTCGTCGATGCGCAACAAGCCGCTGCCGCGCGGCCTGGTGGTGTTCGGCGAAGTCGGCCTGGCCGGCGAGATCCGGCCCAGCCCGCGCGGGCAGGAACGCCTGCGCGAAGCCGCCAAGCTCGGCTTCACCACCGCGGTGATCCCCCGCGCCAACGCGCCCAAGCAGCCGATCGACGGCCTCGAGGTGATCGCGGTCGAGCGGCTGGAGCAGGCCATCGACCGTGTGCGTCATCTGGAGTGAGAGCCACTGCGTCAATCCGCCGCAACAGGCGCGTTTGCGGCGCCGCGCACGGCGCGTGGCGCGCTGCGCAAAATCGGTAATAATGAGCCTCGCATCGCGCACGTCCGGCCGTCAGGCCGGCGGCGCGCCGACACCGATGCGCGGTCCTGCCCGGTCCCCGGGTCCAATTCGCTACTGAACCATGCAAGCCAATTCGCGCAGTTTCTTCCTGTTGATCGCCGTGATTTCCTTCGGCCTGGTCGGCTATGCCCTCTACCTGCAGCACGTGGAGGGCTACCAGCCGTGCCCGCTGTGCGTGATGCAGCGTTTCGCCTTCGTCGGCATCGGCATCTTCTCGCTGCTGGCCGCCATCGCGCAGAGCACGCGCAGCCTGTGGCAGGGACTGGGCATGCTGTCCGGCATCGGCGGCATCGCCGTGGCCGGCTATCACGTGTCGCTGCTGCTCAACCCCAAGGCCAGTTGCGGCATCGACCCGCTGGAGAACTGGGTCAACCGGTTGCCCACCGCCAAGCTGCTGCCGCAGGTGTTCTACTCGGACGGCCTGTGCACGGCGCCGCTGCCGCCGATTTTTGGTTTGTCGATTCCGGCCTGGTCGCTGATCTGGCTGTTTATTTTGACTGCGACTTTGGCGGTGGGGATGATTCGGAGGGAGAGGAATTATCGGTAGTTTTTTGATTTTATTTTGGGGTTTGGGGGGATTTTAGGGTTTGCGGTTTAATGTTGATTGCTTGACGTCGATGGATTAATGCCAAATTCAATGGCTGAATGTCAACGGCTGAATGTCAACGGTTGAACGTCAAAGTCAACTGCTGAACGTCAAAATCAAAGTCAACTTCAAAGTCAAAGGCTTTCGCTCCCCCGGAGCGACCTACTTTCTTTTCCCCGAAAAGAAAGTAGGCAAAGAAAGCGGGCTGCCTGGCCGGCAGGGGCAGAGCCGAACAGGGTTTCTCGGGGTGGTGGTTTCGTGGTGGGGCCTGTGGTTCTGCTGGGATTCTGCCGGTACCGGTTCTGGTGGCCACTATCTCTCGGGTGATGTTCGATTCGTGGTGGCGCTGCATGATGGCGGTGGTCCAGG